>JAULUX010000231.1:0-2935 GCA_032111385.1 Bacteroidia bacterium | reverse complement strand
TAAAATCGACGGCAACCGACGATTGGTTGACTGTCTTGCAATCCGGTGCCCTGCTGATCGATGTCCGGGAAATCCATGAGCAGCCCCGGTTTTTAGAATTCGCCTGCCGCCAAATCCCTCTGGGACAGTTCGGGGAATTCTATCAGGATTTTGAACCGCACGACACGATCATAGTGTTCTGCCAGACCGGTTCGAGAGGGAAGATGGCTTGTGAAAATTTGCTTTCCCGTTGGCCTGAGAAGAGGATATTCAACGTGCCCGGTGGAATTCAAACCCTTAACGAATACTTCAAAAATCAAAACACACCAACAACGTGAGCGAGAAAAAAAGAAAGCCGGTTTTTCAGGAAGGCCCGATCACTTCGGATTTTATCGCCCGCAGTATACAGTCGCACTCTACCAAACACGACATCGGAGGCCACAGTATTTTCCTGGGCCAGGTAAGGTCGGACCAAAAGGAGCAGAGCAAGGTGGTGGCCATTGAATACACTGCTTATGTGCAAATGGCAGAGGATGTCATGCATGCTATCCGGGAAGAGATCTTCTCCAGGTATCCACTCACGTGTATGCACATCCACCATAGTCTTGGTACGGTCAAAGCGGGCGAAATCTGCCTGTTCGTATTCACCTCGGCGGCCCATAGGAAAGAGGCCATCCGGGCATGTGAGGAAGTGGTGGAGCGCATCAAGAAGGAGGTGCCTGTCTGGGGGCGTGAAATTCTCGATGATGAAAACTATCTTTGGAAGGAAAATACCTGAGAAAAAACCTGCATGAGCACAGTAGCCACCGAGCACCTGACCGATCTTGAAATCGCCACACGCGCAGAGATCCGCCCTATCCGGCAGATCGCTGAGAGACTGGGAATCGATACCGATACCATTGAACAATACGGGAAGTACAAGGCCAAATTGCCGCTTGATCTGATCAATGAAAAGAAAATCAGTGAAGGCAATCTTATTCTGGTTTCCGCCATCAACCCCACACCAGCCGGTGAAGGCAAGACCACCGTTTCCATCGGTCTGTCAGACGGCCTGAATAAAATCGGTAAAAACGCAGGAGTCGTTCTTCGCGAACCATCCCTGGGTCCTGTTTTCGGCGTGAAGGGAGGAGCCGCCGGTGGCGGTTACTCACAGGTCATTCCCATGATCGATATCAACCTGCATTTCACAGGTGATTTTTCTGCAATCGAAAAAGCGAACAACCTGCTGGCCGCGTTGATCGATAACAACATCCAGAGCAAGACCCGAAGCCTTAACCTCGATCCCAGAACTGTCAGTTGGAAAAGAGTGATGGACATGAACGACCGTGCCCTTCGTCATATCATCATCGGAATAGGAGGAAGCGCCAACGGAATTCCCCGAGAGGACGGATTCAATATCACCGCGGCTTCGGAGGTCATGGCCATCCTTTGCCTGAGCAATGACATGGAAGACCTCAAGCGCAGGCTGGGCAGCATCTTCATCGGTTACACCTTCGACAAGAAACCCGTTTACGCCCGCGATCTCAAGGCTGAAGGAGCCATGGCCATCCTGCTCAGGGACGCCATCAAGCCCAACCTGGTACAAACACTCGAGGGCAATCCGGCCATCATTCATGGCGGACCTTTCGCCAACATCGCCCAGGGCACCAATACCATCATCGCTACCAAGATGGGACTCTCGTTGTGCGATTATGTAGTTACCGAAGCGGGTTTCGGTGCGGACCTCGGTGCTGAAAAATTCCTGGACATCAAGTGCCCCATGGCCGGCTTGAAACCGAAAGCCATGGTGCTTGTCGCCACGCTTCGTGCACTTCGTCATCATGGTGGTGCCAAAAAGGCGGAATACAACACCCCCAACCGTGAATTTCTTGAAAAGGGTTTCCAGAACCTTGCCAAGCACATTGAGAACTGCCGGAAATTCGGATTGAATCCGGTGGTCGCCATCAATCATTTTTATACCGATACTCCTGAAGAGATTCGCCTCGTACAGGAGCTATGTGAAGCGCAGGGTGTTAAGGCGGTTGTTTCGATGGGTTGGGAGCATGGTGGAGAAGGGACAATGGACCTCGCCAGGGCTGTGGTTGAATCCATTGAATCCGGGAAGAATAACTACGCACCACTCTATGATTACAGCATGTCCATAGAGGATAAGATCAATCGCATCGCCACTGAGATCTACGGTGCCGATGGTGTGACTTATTCCGGAAAGGCGAAGACCCAGCTGAAGGAGTACATTGAGCTCGGCTACAACAACCTACCCGTATGCGTCGCCAAGACGCAAATGTCGTTCTCCGACGACGAAAAGAGAATCGGTCGCCCTACTGGATTCAAAGTCAACGTCCGCGAATTTGAACTTGCGGCGGGTGCCGGATTCATCGTTCCGATTCTCGGACAGATCATGCGCATGCCCGGATTGCCGCCGGTTCCGGCCTCTGAGGGGATGGACATCGATAACCTGGGCAGGATCACGGGACTATCCTGATACTGAAAGCCGATGAGCGAAGCGACCTATGCCGGACTTCTGTTTACATCGGGTTCCTTTTCCGGGACAGAAGAACATTTGGCTCATGAGCAGGCCTTGCGGATATCCCTGAACGATACTCCCTTCACAGTCACCATGCATACTCCGGGATCGGAGAAGGAATTGGTCAGGGGATTGTTGTTCACAGAGGACGTCTTTACAGGAAGCAACGCTGACTTTTCAGTTCGTGTTACGGGAACGGATGAGTCAGGCAAGATCACTTCTATCGACGCTTCCATTCCCGAGGATCAGGCCGGTGCAGCAGTAACGGATATACGACACCTGGCATCTGTCTCCTCTTGCGGACTTTGCGGAAAGACAGAGATACCCGATTCGCCCGATCTTGATACCGGATCCAGGTCCATACAATTCGAGCCCCGAATGGTGGAGACATTGTTCCGCCGCATGAAAGAAAAACAAAGAGCATTTGATATC
>JAULUX010000230.1:0-10939 GCA_032111385.1 Bacteroidia bacterium | reverse complement strand
CAGTGACTCCTTCACAGAACTTCGTCAGCAACGTGACCGCCTGCATTAGCTACTTCTTGGTGGTGGACAGTACCACCTATACGCAGAGCGGTACCTACTTCGTGGAAGATGGCTGTACCACCTACGTGCTGAACCTGACCATCAACATCCCTACTACCAATACAAGCACCGTCACCTCCTGCGACAATTACCTGTGGGCGGTGAACGGCGTGTTCTACCCGCAGAGCGGAACGTACACGTACTTCGATTCCGCCAACTGCGTGAACGAAGTATTGGCGTTGACCATCACGCCAATCACGAACAATTCGACTGCGGTAACGGCCTGTCAGCAGTATACCTGGCCGGTGAACGGCACCACCTACATGCAGAGCGGGACTTACACGTTCATCAACAACTGTTTCGTTGAGATCCTGTTCTTGACCATTTCCCCGATCGACACCAACACGACGGTTGTGTCTGCCTGCGACAGTTACACCTGGGCCGTGAACGGCGTGACCTATACTCAGAGCGGAAGCTATACTTCCATTAGTGGTAACGGATGTGTAATTGATATACTCGACCTGACCATAATACCGAGCACCAGCACCACCACGACGGAAAGTGCTTGTGACAGTTACACGTGGAGCGTAGACGGCAACACGTACACGCAGAGCGGCAGCTACACATCGGTGACCGGTTGCGACACGCAAATCCTCGACCTGACCATCACACCAATCACCAGCACGACCACGACGGAAAGCGCTTGTGATATTTATACATGGAGTGTGGATGGCAACACGTACACGCAAAGCGGTAGTTACACATCGGTGAACGGTTGCGACACGCAAATCCTCGACCTGACCATCACACCAAGCACCAGCACGACCACAACGGAAAGCGCTTGTGATATTTATAGCTGGAGTGTGGATGGCAACACGTATACGCAAAGCGGTAGTTATACATCTGTGAACGGTTGCGACACGCAGATCCTCGTCCTGAACATCACGCCGAGCACGAACAACACATCAGTCGAAAATGCCTGCGACAGCTACACCTGGAGTGTAGACGGCAATACGTACACGCAAAGCGGAACATACATCAGCGTGAACGGATGCCATACCGAGATGCTGGTATTGACCATTATTCCGTCCACGACTAACACCAACACAGTAAGTGCCTGCGACACCTACACCTGGCCCATAAACGGCCAAACCTACACTCAATCCGGAACCTACACATCCGTAAACGACTGCGACACCGAAATTCTGGTGCTGACGGTCGAGCCTACAGTAACCTACTATGGAGATGCAGACAACGACGGTTTTGGGGATTCTGTATTAACCACTCAATCCTGTAGTGGGCCTCCCACAGGCTATACTTCGAATGCCGGCGATTGCAACGATTCAAATCCATTCACTTACCCGGGGGCACCAGAATTGTGCAATGGCATTGATGACAACTGCGACGGCTTGATAGAAACAGCTGCGGTGGTTTCCGCACCGGGAATCGTCAACGGTCCGACCCAATCGTGTCGTTCCGGTACCGCGGGAACGGCTTCGTTCAGCGTGAGCGGGATCAACTCCGTGAACGGGTTCGTATGGGCAGTCCCCAACGGATTCACCATCACTTCCGGTCAGGGGACTTCCACTATTTCGGTGTCATTTACCGGAGCTGCCGTTCAGTCCGGGATCAGTGGTTTGCTTTGCGCTCTTTCCACCGATGCCTGCAGCTCGCAAGTCTACTCCTGTGCCAATATCGATTACCAGGTGGCGGCACCCGTTACACCACCGTCCATCTCCGGTTCCACCAAGGTTTGTCCGGGCGATACAGCAATTTACTCTATCGCCGCGGTGGCCAGGGCGAGTTCCTACAACTGGTCGTTTCCTGCTGGAGCAAATATCATTTCCGGCCAGGGCGGACAGGTGCTCACCGTCGCCATCGTTGCCGGTTTTCAGGGTGGTGTGTTCTCCGTGGTGGCTTCCAATGCGTGTGGTAACAGTAACGCACGTACGAAAACCGTTGGGTGGAATGTCCTGACGGGTTCTATGCTGATCAGTGGTCCCACTTCCGGCTTGTGCAATGCATCGGGTGTTACCTACACAACAACTCCGCTCACCGGAGCGAGTGGATACCATTGGGGCGTTCCGGCAGGATCAAACCTCGTCAGCGGCCAGGGCACGACCGGCATTGTGGTCAATTACGGAGGTAGTTTCGTTTCCGGTAGCCTTACCGTCACGGCTCAAAACGGATGTGGAAACGGGTCAATGCGGTCTGTATCCGTAAAGGCAGCTCCGGGGCAACCCGGGCCGATCTCCGGACCCCTTGTGCTTTGTGCGAACCAACTGTATGGGTATTCGGTGGCCAGCGTTGGCGGGGCTACCGCTTACAATTGGACCGTTCCGGCGGGATTCATGATTCAGTCGGGGCAGGGGACCAAGACCCTCGCGTTACAAGCGGGACCCAATGCCGCCAGTAGCTTAAGCATCAGTGTCAATGCCTCCAATGGGTGCGGAAACAGTTCGGCGCGGTCCCTCACGGCCATCAGTGTTTCGGGTTGCCTGCGTCTTGTCGAAACGGGTGTGGATCTGGAAGTCTATCCCAATCCGGCCCAAGACAGGGTGGTGATCCGTAATCGTGGTACTGACATCCCGATTCACCTGCAAAGCATTTCGGACCTGGCCGGTCGTATGGTATCTTATTCCGTGCCGGTGGATTCTGGAAGTACTCGTCAGCTGGAGATCGATATCCAACAGCTGCCCCCGGGACTTTACATGCTGAATCTTTTGATAGGCACCGAACACCGCTATTTGAAATTGGTTGTGGAATAGAGTTTTAATTCGGATCGACTCCGGTTCATCTCCCGGCTTCCTGAAAATAAAAAACACCTCCGGCGACCGCTCACCGAAGGTGTTGGGAAAAGTCCTGTTTTACATTCAAAGGCACTGACGCAAAAAGGCAGGGACGGGAACGAGCGCGTTCCACTCGCATCAGGTTGATCAAAAATCCGATTGTCATCACCCGTTTGCAAGCCGGAATGCGTGAATCAGGTAACCTTCACCTTTTTCAGCAGCGGTTTTAGACGGAAATCGAGTCGTGCAGGAAATACATCATCATCCTGCGGTCCTCGGCATGGCGGATCCGACGTACGGCGTCGTGCTGAAATCCACGCTCGCGGAAAGCGGTGTTCAACCCTTTGACGATCTCACTTCTGATTTTCTTTTGGTTGTCCGGTGAGCGGGTATCAATGCCCAACAACTCGTTGAACTGTACTGTATTCAGCGCCTGGCCGAGCTTCTTTTTGTCGATCAGAATGCGCAATAACTGAGCTTCCTGGCTCTGCAGTGAGTCGTCCAAGGCGATTCCGTTGAACTGCAGTGCTCCGTCGTGCTGGCTCAAAACGAATTCTACCGGCTCAGGTGAATCCTGGCCCGCCTCGGACTCTGCCTCAGGTCGTTGTCCTGATCTTCGACGTTTCAATATGGTCCATCCCCCGGCGATGGCAAGAAGTGCGGTGGCCCCAACCGCAATGGATGTGGTTATGGCGGAAGAGGACGGCTCTTCTGGCTTGAGCATGGGAATCACCCGCATTGGATTTTTCATCAGATCACTCCAGGGTAAACTGTCAACGATGACGAATCCTGCGGTATCCACCACCAGGAGGGAGTTTTGCGTTGAAACCAGGAGGCAGCCTTTGTTCTTTCTTTCACACGCCTCCCGAAACCGTTTTCTGGCCTGCTCACTTGGAATCAGGCAATGCCGGTCGAGGTAATTCACATGCGCACAGGTATCGCCGTTACTGGAATACAGCCAGCGACCATGGGTCGTTTCCAAAGCACAGAGCATATGGCGGGGACTCAGGAAAAACTCCGCTTCGGGGTTGAGGGCACCGATTGTGGTCCAATCGCGGTTCAGTAGATCCAATTCGAACAGCGAATCGATCATGACCCGGCTCGTTTTTTCAGCTGTTATTATGGCATAGGAGCCGGTTTGCATCAACGTGTGCCGCGTGAAATCGTAGAAGCAATATTGTCCAAAAATTGGAAGCTCCCTAGACAAAGGCACAAGTTCCCATTCCCCTGTTTTTTCCCGGTAATTGAACAGCATGCCGTTGGTCCGCCAGTACCCGTATCCACCGTACTTCATGCCCGGGAAAAGCATGTAGCTATTGAAGTCGTACCCCGTAAAAAAAGTGTTGTCCAGGCGATTCCATACCCGGTTGGAGTCCAGTTTCCAAAGTTGACCGTTCCCGTTGCCCATGAGGAACCAATCCCCATCGGGATCCCTGTAAAGATGATACCAAAAAAATTGCCTGTTTTGATACGCATCGTCCGGATATCCCTGAAAATCAATTGTTCCGATCGGATAAACCTGGCTCCAAAAGGGGGAGTCAGGCATTCTTCTCGAGCCTTGCTTGACCTCCGCAGCCAATGAACTAGAAGGCATTGAAAAGCAAATAAACAGAAGGCTCAACTCGGCGAACAGGCGAGTCCAGCCACCTTTAAAAGAGTCGGATTTACGCAACATTGGATTCTGTAATCGAAAACTGGTAATTTATAAAGTACTGAATATCAATTATTGTAACCTATTTTTAAAAGGTGAATTTGATTCAGCGTGCCTAAATTAAGAATAAAACAACTTTCCGGGCAAGTCTCTTTGGCTTGCCAATTTTGGTTGATTGGTTTTTTGGCGATTCAGCCGCTTTGAGTTGTCGAACAATCCGGGAAAAACAATTGCATTGGCCGTAATTTTCTTTTTCGATAGAGGTGTATTTTCTTTTAAATTCGTCTAACCACCTTTGAACCATGAGAAGAGCTTCTGCACTATTTCTAATCGTGACATTGTCACTGGGCATTGCCTGTAAAAGTCCAATTCATACTTCTTCTAGCAAGAAATTCAGATCAGGCGAGGGGGCGGAAGAGAACCTAAGCGCAAGGAAAAAATGGGAATTGGAGCGCCTGGCAGATCCGAGAACCGGCAGGATTCCACACGGTATCCGTCAGAAGGAACTGGCTTTTGCTGCGACGATCCCCGGCCATGGTGCTCAGGCCAGGCTCAATAGCCAGATGGTGCCCTGGGAACTGCGTGGTCCGACCAACCTGGGCGGTCGAACCCGCGCCTTTGCCATGGATGTAACCAACGAGAATGTGCTGTTCGCCGGTGGAGTTTCCGGTGGATTGTGGAGAAGTACCGATGCCGGGCTGACCTGGAACCGCGTCACCGACCTGAACGGCTACCAGGGTGTTATTGCCATCGCACAGGATAAACGCCCCGGGCATACCGACACCTGGTACTACCTCACGGGTGAAGCGTACGGTACATCCGCCAGCGGAGGCGGTGCATTCTACCTGGGTAATGGAGTTTACAAATCCACCGATGGAGGACTCACATGGAATTCACTTCCTTCTACCGTTTCCGGTACTCCGCAATCTTTCGATAACGTTTGGGATGTGGCCTGGAACCTGGTCACCGATGCCTCCAATGCGGCAGACGAAGAAGTGTACGTCGCCACTTACGATGCCGTCTACAGAAGTGTCAACGGCGGAACTTCCTGGTCGCGGGTGAGGGGGTATGGCGGCACAACCGCCGCCTCGGCCTATTTTACCGATGTGGCCGTTTCACCCTCGGGCGTCGTCTATGCCACCCTGAGCAGCGACGGTGCCACCAACCAAAAAGGCATTTGGCGTTCCAACGACGGAATCACCTGGACCAACATCACGCCGTCCAATTTCCCATCTGTTTACGACAGGTTGGTGATCGAAATCGACCCGAACAATGAAAACCGTGTCTATTTCTTTGGTCCGACTCCCGGCTTTGGACGGGTAAGCACCGATTTTCTGGGCGATACCTTACACAACAGTTTGTGGCGATTGGAATACGATACCGCCGGTTCCGTATGGACCGACCTGAGTCAGAACATGCCGGGCAACATCGGTGTCTTCAACGGATTGAATACGCAGGGCGGTTACGATGTGGTGGTGAAGGTCAAGCCAGGCGATCCGAACACGGTATTTATCGGAGGAACCAACATTTACCGATCCACCTCCGCGTTCGCCGATTCTTTGAACACCACGGTGATGGGAGGATACGCCATCGGTGCCGCTTTGCCTTTCGTCGGCGAATATCCGGGGCATCATCCCGATCAGCATGTGCTCGCTTTTCTTCCCTCCAACCCGGATGTGATGTATTCGGCGCACGACGGCGGTGTCTCTCGTACTGACGACAACATGGCGGCCACAGTGGTGTGGGGTGATAGGAGCGAAGGCTATGTCACCTCGCAGTTCTATACGGTCACCATGGATATGAACTCGACGAGCGATGTTTTACTGGGTGGTTTGCAGGATAACGGTACCTGGTATACGAACTCCACCGACCCCGCAGTTCCGTGGTATCCTTCTTTCGATGGCGACGGTTCATATTCGGCTATTGCCAACAACGGTGCCAACTACTATTTCTCAAAACAACAGGGACGTATCTACAAGACCACCATCGACGCCCAGGGTGCGGTGACGGCCTACCGCAGGATGGATCCCATCGGAGCATCGAACTACCGCTTCATCGCACCTTTCCTGCTTGACCCTAACGACAATAACATCATGTACCTCTGTGCCGGGGAATCCATCTGGAGAAACGACGATCTGAGTGCGATCGCACTCACCGGGCAGTTCGATACCATATCCACCAACTGGGTGCAGTTTCCCGATACACTGGTTACAGTCGATGAGGTGATCACGGCGCTTGCCATCAGTACAGTGCCCGCTCATCGCCTGTACTATGGCACCAACAAGCGCAATGTGTATCGTGTCGATTCGGTGAATACCGGCCTACCTGGCAGGGTGTTGATCAGTAATAATCAGTTCCCCTTTGGTAATGTGAGTTGTATAGCGGTCAATCCCCAAAATGCCGATGAATTATTGGTTGTATTCAGTAACTACAATGTGTACAGCTTGTTTCATACCGACAATGCAGGTGCCAGTTGGAACCGCGTGGCGGGGAACCTCGAAGCCACCACCACCGGCTCCGGAAACGGACCCTCGCTGCGATGGGCCAGCATCCTTCCTTTGCAGAACGGCGACAAAGTCTATTTTGTCGGTGCCAGTACCGGTTTGTACGCCACATCCACGCTCAATGGATTATCCACGCTTTGGTATCAACAAGGCTATTCCTCCATCGGCACTTCGGTGGCCGATATGGTGGTCAGTCGACCTGCCGATGGTCGTGTAGCTGTCGGCACGCATGGCAACGGTATGTTCGGAACCACGGTGACCAGCACGGGCGATATCACCGGGTTGGATGAAAACGAAATTTTCTCCGATCTGAAGGTTTTCCCCAATCCGGCTGGACGGGAGATCACGGTGTCCTTAACGGAGGGTTTCTCGAAAGGCCAGGTGCGTTGCTCGGTCATGGATGAACTGGGTCGCCTGATCGATCAATTCAATGCTGTCCCCTCCTTTGAGGCGTCATTCAACTACCCGACTCAAAAACTTTCCCCGGGTACTTATTACATCCTGGTCGAGCAGGGCGAACGCAGAGGTATGGTTACCTTCATGCGTCGCTGATGAATTCCTGCTACGCCGGTTTTTAAGCGTGTTTTTTGAGTGGAGTCTATGATCAAGTGTGTGTTATATGATTGGGAGAATGAGTTCGAATTCACCCATGATTTATCGGCAATCACTTTGTAGCTGGTCTTTGCTTATACTACCCTACGCAAACTGTGTTTCCCCACTACTGATTTTCCATCTGCCCAATTTTCTTTTGTGTTTGTCAAAACCGCAAGTGATTATTGACCGTTTCTGACAAAAAATCGTTCCTCAAAAATTTCCTATTCTTCATTGATGCAGGCGGCGTATTGACCAAACCTATTTTTCCATTCACCCACGCGTTACTTTTTTTTCTTTCATTGTAATTATACTTGCGGCTGATTCCATTTCATTGATTCATCCAATCGGTCGGGTTTTTCATCGTCAAACATAGCCTCCTGCCCGTTACCGTATTCATTCAGTTATACCCCGAAGATTGAATTCTGATTGCCATCCGAAAAGGTGTCGTGTAATCTGTAGGAGGTCGGATAATGACCGTTCTTGCCGTTTTCTGATGGGAACTCATTTTGGATGTAAAACATTGAAAATCAATACATAGCATGTGTCGTTGTGTTTCTTTTAAATGGAATTGCAACGTTTCAGGCGGGATGTCAGTATAACGGCCATATAAAACTCTCAGCAACTCAGTAATCGGGAACGAACACATGAAAAACGAAAACCCAACAACCATGACAAGCCTGCGGTATGTCCTGCCCCTGCTTTCCGTCTTGTTATTCGCGACCCTGCGGCAATCCAATGCGCAGCTGGCCACTTGTAACAACGACACTTCCATCGCCAATTTTGGGGTGAACAGGATGGTGTATTCAAACAACCCTGCCGGGGTAGACGATTGGTTTCATTCGGCATCTTCAACAGGTGTAGGCCAAGGCGTCATCGGTACAACTGCTCAAACAGCAAAGCCACCTTTGCAAATCAGCGGATCCGCCTTTGCGAACCTGCTCAACAGTGCGACAACCGTTTCGGGTCGAAACCGCACATACGTACAAGGTATGGCCGTTCCTTCGCTGACGGTCTGGAACAACATGTTGCTGGTTGACGCCTTTGCTGCCCGCGACAATATGTCCTCGAGCGGAGCAAATGATTCCACGGTGTTCTCCGGTGGCGGCGATAAAAATGCCGACAATCCCAATACATGGTCCATCGGAATCGGCGGCGTTCAACAGAAGAGCGATATCATTGATGTAGCCGGGCACATTCGCCGTGATCTTTCCTCGGGCGATCTATGGTGTTTTGCCATGGCATCGATTCTCGCGCCCGGTGGTGACAACTTTATCGATTTCGAGTACTTCCGTTCCACCCCTGTGATCAGCGGAGGTACGATGACCAATACCGGAATAACTTCTGCGGGTAATCATACCCCATTTTTGTTGAATACAAACGGTGGAATCCAATCCCCCGGTGATGTACTTGCCGGTTTGACCTACAATTTGTCCTCGGGTTCAGCCACTCTGCGCATTTGGATCGATCCGAATAACGTGGATGGTGCAGGTCACGACACTGCATGGTTTAATCAGCTGCCTAACCGTTTCTTCACTTTCACAGGAAATTGTATTTATGGATTGAATTCCGGTACACATGGATACGCAGAGATTCGCGCGAAAACTTCAACATCATGCCTTGTGTATTCGGTCGTCAATAACAATACGACCCCTTCGGGCGCCTGGGGAACGCTTTCTGGTTCGGGTGCTGTCTACGCTTCGACTTTTGTCAGCGAACAAATGGTGGAGATCGCCATCAATTTCTCGGATTTTGGTTTGGATTTGAACGCATTGAGCGGTTCTTGTTTCAATGTATTCGGTGCCCTGATGGTGAAGACGCGCTCATCTTCGTCAGTAACTTCTGAGTTGAAGGATTTTGCCGGTCCGTTCCAGTTCGGAAATTTCACGGAGGTTCAGGCTTCCGCAGGTACGGACAAAGTGATTAACTGTGCAAATACAACTGTTACCCTGAACGGATCTTCACTGACTCCCGGAGCGGTTTACTCCTGGACCACTCCCGACGGGCATATCCTTATCGGTGGAAATACATTCAATCCAACAGTGGACCAACCCGGTAGCTATATCCTTACAGTGGCTTCACCCAGTATCGCGACGTGCGTTACATCCGATACGGTGGTTGTTACAATAGACACCATACGCCCGCAGGCCAATGCCGGAAACGACTGGACCTATGATTGCACCAGCGCATCTTCAGTGACCTTGAGCGGATCATCAGGTATGCCTGGTGCAGTTCCTTTTTGGCAGGCGATAAACGGCGGAAATATCGTCAGTGATGCTGCGTCTTTTAATCCAGTGGTCTCAAGCGGTGGGTGTTATGTCCTTACGGTCACCAATCCCTCAAATTCCTGCGCTAGCCAGGATACCGTTTGTTCCATCGCACAGACTGATGTTCCTGTTATTACCGCATCACAGGTGGTCCAACCTTCCTGCAACGCTTCCTGCAATGCTTCGATTTCATTGAACATTAGCGGAGCCTCGGGTCCGTACACTTTCGTTTGGTCCGACGGTCAATCCGGACAGAACCGTTCCGGTTTGTGCGCGGGATCTTACCAGGTTACGGTGACCAGCTCGAATGGATGTAGTGCCTCTTACACCGCAACCTTCACCGATCCGGATGTACTGCAGACTTCATCCGGCTCAAGCCTCGTCAACGTTTCCTGCTTCGGCGGAAACAACGGTTCTGTTACGATCTCTGCAACCGGCGGTACTGCTCCCTACACAGGTGCCGGTACCTTCAGTGGTTTGGCGGCCGGTAATTACTCCTATACGGTGTCCGATGCCAATGGCTGCAGCAGTTCAGTTTCGGTAAACATCACCGAACCAACTGCGCTCGCCATCAGCCTGAGCAGCAATACCGATGTTTCCTGCAAAGGGGATAGCAGCGGTGAACTCGTGGTTGTCTCCGCAGGAGGAGTTGCCCCCTATACTTACTTATGGAATACAAATTCGACAGACTCCGTGTTGAATAACATGCCTGCCGGTCTCTACAATGTTACGGTAACCGATGCCAACGGCTGTAGCCAATCGGGAAGTTATACTCTTAACGAACCTGTACTTGCCTTATCGGCAACTTCTAACAATACCATGGTCGGCTGTAACAACGGTTCGACCGGGGCGATCGATCTTACACCTGCCGGTGGTACTGCGCCATATTCCTACTCCTGGAGCACGGGTGCAACCACTGAAGACATTTCCAATTTGACCGCCGGCGCTTACATCGTAACTGTTGTTGACGATAACGGATGTCAGTACTCTGCCGTGTTCAATATCGATGAGCCCCTCGCAGGACTCGCAGCCACCAATTCCGTGTCTGCGGTCGCTTGTAATGGAAATGCTACCGGACAAATCGATCTTCAGGTGAGT
>JAULUX010000229.1:0-26378 GCA_032111385.1 Bacteroidia bacterium | reverse complement strand
GCTTCAGAAGTGCATCCTGGAACCTTCACGGATGCTAATGGATGTGGCGAGGAGGCATGCTATTCGTTTTTGTATGTTCGTGGATGTCGGCTACTTGCTGCGCCTGGAGCAAGAGTCAAAAATCCACCCCCAACTTGAGCAGGACCTCACCGACTTGACTGCACAGTTGGATCAGCTGTTCAAAGAGGGCCATGATTTGCAGCTACACATCCATCCCCATTGGGAAGACAGTCACTTCGACGGACAAGCCTGGCACTGCGATGTAACCCGTTACAAGCTTTCCGATTTCGATGACCAATCCATCCACAGGATAATCAGTTCTTATAAAAATCGGCTCGAGCAGATCACCGGGAAAGGCAAGGTATTCGCGTTCCGCGCAGGTGGCTGGTGCATACACCCCTTTGAACGATTGAAGGAGGCCATGCATGCGAACGGTATAAAAGTCGATAGCAGCGTGTTCCCCGGTGGATTTTTTCATTCTAAACATTACGATTACGATTTCCGAAAGGCTCCACGATCGTCGATTTGGCGATTCAACTCAGACCCCGTTATACCAGAAGACAACGGTAATTTTATTGAACTTCCAATATCTTCCATTCGACAATCACCCCTGTTTTACTGGAAACTTTTCCTCCTGGGCCGACTATTCCCCCATTTTCACAAACCCTTGGGTGATGGGCAACCCATACCGGCACCGGGGCAACGATTTGAAATTCTCACCCGCTACACCACCCAAACGGTTTCTGCGGACGGATACAATGCCCAGTCCCTTCAACGGGCATTGAACATGGCCACTTCAAAATCAGCATCCGATCTGGTTGTCATAGGACATCCCAAGGCATTGAGCCGGTTCAGCATCCATAAACTCGAAGCATTCATCGAGCGAAACAAAAGCACCCATACCTTCACGACCTTCCTCGACCAAGAAAACAGACTGTGTCCATCCGTTTTTTAACACGAACCGATATCGATTCAAGAAAATGGGACGATTGCGTCCTACGGAGTCCGTATGGCCAGGTTTTCTTCATGTCGTGGTACCTCGATGCCTGTTGCCCGAACTGGTCAGCCATGATCGAAAGAGACTACGAATGCGTATTCCCATTGGCCGGAAATAGTAAATTGGGGATACCCTACTTATACCAACCCTACTTCACCAGGCATTTCGGAATGATCGGTGATGGAGCGTTCGATCCGGAAAAGGGGCAAAACTTCCTGGATACCATTCCCGAGCGTTTCAAATTCATCGACATCTGCCTACACGGCCAATATCGATCGGCCGCCGGGTATTCTACCTCGAATAAAACTTACCAAACGCTGAATCTGAATGATCAGGAAATAAGCTCAGGCTATAGCGACAATCTCAACCGCATGCTCAGAAAAGCGAATCAAGCCGGACTTCGCTTGGTTCACGGTATTGCTCCAGAGCACATTGTAGAGTCATTCCGCTTACACCAATCCCGTGTCAGGGACCAATTCAGCAAAGTCGATTATGACAGGCTCATTGGGTTGATGCATGCCGCAAAATCAAATACAAAGATTCAAAGTGTTTGTGTTCAAGACAAGAATGGAACCTCACTAGCAGGTGCCTTTTTCATCGGATTCAAGAACACCCTCCTTTACCTCAAAGGTTACAGTACCGAGGCGGGACGAAAAACCGGTGCAATGCATTTTCTTTTTGACGGGATAATTCAGTCGAACCGCAGCAGGTATTCCTCATTGGACTTCGGAGGATCATCCGTCGAAACCGTTGCGCGATTCTATCGTCACTTCGGCTCTACCGATTCCCTATATTTACGCATCCGGTCGAACAGGCTTCCCCAGGCCTTGAGATGGTTAAAAAAAGAGCAGTCATGACTAAAATCGCATTGGTATCGGGTGCCACCGGAGGGCTGGGCCAGTCCATTGCCATGCGACTGAGCGAGGCAGGATATTCTCTTGCGCTTCATTACTATCAAAACCGTGACAAAGCGATTGAGCTGCTGGACCGACTTTCCAACAATACAGGCCGGAACGGAATTTTTCAAGCTGATCTCAGCAAAGAGGAAGAGGTTATTCGGCTTTGCTCAGAAGTAAAGAATACACTCGGACCTGTTGAAGTATTGATAAACAACGCCGGCATTCCATTCAGCGGCTTGAGCTGGAAACAAACAGTCGAAGACTGGCAAACGGTTTTTTCAATCAACACCATGGCCGCCTGGCTACTCAGCAAGCATAGCATCCCCATGATGAGAGACCAAGGCAACGGAAGGATCGTATACACTTCGTCGGTTGTGGCTCATCGACCACTCGCCGGCACAAGTGCATATGCGGCATCCAAGGCAGCCCTGGAGGGCCTAACCCGCGCCCAGGCTGTAGAATTGGCACGATTCGGCATCACCGTCAACTGCATAGCCCCTGGCTATTTCGATGCGGGAATGATCAGCTCCGTGAATGAAGAAATCCGGAAAGACTTGATTGAAAATACACCGGCGAAACGACTGGGATCATCCCGTGAGCTCGCAGAAGCCGTCGTATATTTGTGCAGCGAACAGGCGGCCTTCACCACAGGACAAATCCTTCACGTGAATGGTGGTCTTTACATTTAAAAACGACTATGGTACATCTCCTCAGCAAGGAAAACTCGATCATCAACCAGTTCATCGCCGAATTGAGGAATGTGGAAGTCCAGAACGACCGCATGCGGTTCCGTAGAAATCTGGAGCGAATCGGCGAAATCGCTGCATTGGAAATCAGCAAGAAACTGCCCTACTCTACGAAGGAGGTCACCACACCGTTAGGAATCGCCCCCGTAATGGTACCCTCTGAGCAACCGGTGATCGGCACTATTCTCCGAGCCGGTCTACCACTTCACCAGGGCTTGCTGAACTATTTCGATCACGCCGACAATGCCTTCATCTCCGCCTACCGCAAGCACCACAAAGACGGTAGTTTCGACATCAGCCTGGATTATGTGAGCAGTCCACCTCTGACTGACCGAATTTTCATTTTAGCTGACCCGATGCTCGCCACCGGATCATCCATCGTGACGACCTACCGGGCCATGATTGAACGAGGCAAGCCCAGGCACACGCACATCGTAGCAGCGTTAGGAAGCACCCAAGGCATTGAATACGTAAAGAAGCACATGCCTGAGTCTGTCGAAATCTGGATCGGAGCGATTGACGAGGAACTCACCGCTCAATCATACATCGTACCCGGACTGGGAGACGCAGGAGATCTCGCATTCGGGGAGAAGGAATAACGCTTTGATTGCGCGACCTTCTTCATTTTTTATCAGTCCAATCGCAAACGCATTCATTCAGTTACCGGTGAATTGATTCCATGGATGCCTTTTTGAAATTCCTTCAGGTGGTTCTTTTGAGCAGTGTGAAATTCGTTGCCGGTCCACCTTTCGCATACTACGAGAATAGCTATGACTTCGGCTTCATGGAGACCATCCTTTCCTGCGTAATAGGTGGCATGCTCGGGGTAATCGTATTCACCTATTTGGCATCTCCGATTCTAAGGGCGGAGCACTGGGTTGTGCGGAAATCGAAAAGTCTATGGAGGAAATCCTTCAGTCCTGCCGAACGGTTCAGCACACCCAAGGCAGACATTGATGCAGATGTTGAAATTCACTACGAATATGTTGAGCCATCGGAAATGAAGCGCAGGGTATTCACCAAAAGGAATCGGCGCATCGTCCGGATTTGGAAATCATTTGGACTTGCGGGCATAGCACTCGTCACACCGGTCATCTTATCCATCCCCATCGGCACCGTGATAGCGAACAGCTTAGTCGACAATAAGCGACGGATCTTCGCCTACATGTTCCTTTCAATTCTTTTTTGGTCATTACTGATGACATCCATATTCGAGATCATGCACATTCACTCTGTAAAGGACCTTCAGGAGCAGGTTATCCCAAAATGAGCCACACCCACTTGTTTTTTGACCTGGACCATACGCTTTGGGATACCGATCGCAATGCCGAAGAAAGTCTTTTGGAACTATTTGAAGAACTCAACCTGACGAAAATGGGTGTTCCTGATTTTGATTCCTTTCATGAAACTTATCGGAACCACAATGAAAAACTATGGGGACTTTACGCAGAAAACAAAGTTGGAAAAGAAGTAGTCAGAACCCATCGTTTTCAACAGACACTTTTCGATTTTGGCATCGACAACCCCGAAATGACTGAATTACTTTCTCGTGAATTCATTGTCAGGACTCCAAGAAAACCCCACCTCATTGAAGGGGCGACGGAACTGCTGGAGCAGTTGCACGGGAATTACATTTTAGCCATCATTACCAACGGATTCCCTGAGGCGCAACACATCAAAATGAAACATTCGGGACTCGACAAGTACTTCCGTCAGGTGATCGTTTCGGAAGAAGTGGGTGTACACAAACCAGACTTGCAGATTTTTCGGCATGCCATGACGCTCACAGGTGCCACACTCGCCGAAAACTGCATGATGATCGGGGACACCTTTCAAACCGATGTCCTCGGTGCACTGAACGCTGGTCTGACAGCAGTTCATTTCGCCCCGAAAAACAGTGAGGAAGTTCATGCTTCTCCTGTGATCACTATCCGGAAACTTTCAGAGCTTGTACTGTTTCTTCCAGATTCAAAGCAAAGCTCCGGTAAACAGTAAAAAAAAGCCTCCCGTTTGGGAGGCTTCCTGAGAACTGAAGGGAATCAGTTCTTCTGTTTTACGTCTGCTTTCTCTTCGACTTTAGCATCGGCATGACCGTGACCGCCTTTTTGGCAGCAAGACGACTTGCCTGCAGCTTTGGCTTCACTTCCGGAGCATGACTTCGCAGTCTCGGCTTTGGCTGAAGAACAAGAAGAAGCAGAAGATTTCTTTGAGCAGCACGAAGCGGCCTTTGCAGGCTTGGCAACTTCTTTCACTTCAGCAGCAGGAACCGGCTCAGTGATGACCATTCCCTCGGTGCGTGTTGCACTGCTTTGGGCAAATGTTGAAGCCACGGAGCATAAAGTCATAAACGCTCCTAACAGAATGATTTTTTTCATGGATATGATTTTTTAGAATTTTTCCAACTACAATTTTAATCAATTTTATCCGGCTTTGCAAGCCCAATTACTGTATTCTTTACAAAATCAATACGGTGATTGCAATTCTTATACAATCCGGATTACTTTTGGAGCGTGACCACACGGGAAAATGTGAAAATTGCATTGTCTGCCATCCGCGGTCAGATGTTGCGTACAGTGCTTACAATCCTCATCATTGCATTCGGCATTATGGCACTTGTAGGGATCCTGACCTCCATTGACGC
Source organism: Bacteroidia bacterium (assembly GCA_032111385.1). Lineage (GTDB taxonomy): Bacteria > Bacteroidota > Bacteroidia > AKYH767-A > OLB10 > JAJTFW01. The sequence continues at coordinate 21,095 of JAULUX010000229.1, read as the reverse complement.
GCTGAAAGGATCAATCAATAGCAGTTTCTCCAGCATGGGTTCCAACTCATTCACTATCAGGAACTCGGGCATGGGAGTACATATGGGAAGCCGCGGAAAAAGGCCCAAACGACACCCCAAGGTCACCTATTACCAGGCTCTGAGCTTTGCAGAACGATTCGATTATCCGGCCATGGTTTCGGTTTCGTCGATGAGTACATTCGCCGGCACCTTAAAATTCGAAGGGGTCAAAACCAACCCGAATGTGACTGTAACCGGAGTTGACAATCGCTATGTGGATGTATCCGGGTACAGAATTGCCAGTGGTAGAAACCTAACCAAACAGGAAATCGAAAACGGAATCCATGTTTGCCTGCTCGGCAACGAGGTCGAAAAGACATTGTTTAAGGGAAGGAGCGCCATTGACCAGATTATCAGTGTAGGTTCCGCCAAATACAGGGTGGTAGGCACTTTGGCAGAAAAAGGGGCCAGCATGGGTTTCAGCAGTGACAAAATCTGCCTTATTCCGCTCCTACACATCAAGCAGTTTTACGCAACTGAAAACACCAGCTATTCCATTACGGTGAAAGTCGATCAGCTCACCCACCTCGAACCGGCCATCGGGGAAGCTACCGGGCTTATGCGAAACATCCGAAAGGACGTCACCGGTCGCGACAAAAGCTTTGAAATCACCCAGAGCGACAGTCTGGCCAACATCGTTATCGATTCGATCAGCACGGTAACCATTGCCGCCACCATCATCGGAATTATCACCTTGATCGGAGCCTCCATCGGGTTAATGAACATCATGCTGGTTTCGGTCACCGAACGGACCCGTGAAATCGGAATCCGAAAATCACTGGGAGCGACCAGTACAACAATCAGGAATCAGTTTCTCACCGAGGCCATCGTAATCTGCCAGCTAGGGGGAATAAGTGGCATTTTGTTGGGCATGGGGATCGGCAACCTTATTTCCTTTGCCATGGGTGGAGCCTTTATCGTGCCTTGGAACTGGATTGCCCTGGGAATAAGCCTCTGCTTTTGGGTCGGACTTGCATCCGGAATATACCCTGCCCTCAAAGCTGCCCGCCTCGACCCTATAGAGGCCTTACGTTACGAGTAAATAACGTGCTACAAGGTGCAATCTTTCGCATCGATCATTTTCGTCTTTTATCCGACTTTGTGATGCCCAAATGCCGTAAAAAACCATTTAAAATTCTGATTTTTAGGCATTTAAATGGATTTTAATCAAAATCAACAACGGGCTGGTGGAAAAGGCGCTTTTTCGTACATTTGCAGTCCTCAAAAAGGATAAAACCAGTTCAAATGAAAAAACAGTATGAAACCGTATTCATCCTGACTCCTGTTCTGCTTCAGGAGCAAGTGGATGAGGCGGTTGCAAAGTATCGTAAATTCCTCGCCGACAACGGTGCCGTAATTGTTCACGAGAACAATTGGGGATTACGCAAACTGGCTTACCCCATTCAGAAGAAGAACACCGGGTTCTACTTCCTGTTCGAATTCCAATCTGATCCCGCAATGGTGGCCAAGTTGGAAGTCGAATACAAAAGGGACGAGCGCATCATGCGATTCCTCACATTGTCTTTGGACAAGCACGCTATTGCTTACAACGACAGGAAGCGTAAAAATGCAACCCAGAAAAAACAGGAAGAAGCAGCCAACTAAAAAGAACCCGAAACATGTCGACTAAACCAAGTGCGGCGACCGGAAACATCCGTTTCCTCAATCCGCCGGCAGTAGAGGTGCAGAAGAAGAAGTACTGCCGCTTCAAAAAGATGGGCATCCAGTATATTGATTACAAGGATGCCACGTTTCTCACCAAATTCGTTAACGAACAGGGCAAACTGCTTCCCCGTCGTTTGACCGGGACATCGCTGAAATTCCAGCGCAAAGTCGGTCAAGCTGTGAAGCGCGCCCGGCACCTGGCTTTAATGCCTTACGTGACCGACCTGTTAAAATAATAGAGGAGGAACAAACATGGAAGTCATACTCAAGCAAGACATCAAGAACCTAGGTTACGCCGATGACGTTGTCAAAGTCCGTCCCGGATACGGCCGCAACTACCTTATCCCTCGCGGAATGGCGGTTCTTGCCAGCGAAACCAACAAGAAGATCCACAACGAGGTCATCAAACAGCGTTCTCACAAAGTTGCCAAGGTTCGTGGAGATGCCGAGAAACTGGCATCGGCCCTGGAGGGAGTAACACTTTCCATTTCTGCCAAAGTGGGAGAAAACGGAAAACTTTTTGGATCAGTCACTTCACAACAGCTCATGGACAAGCTGAAGTCAATGGGTTACTCCATCGACAAGAAGCAGATTGTGATGCCGGAAGACCATATCAAAAAGATTGGCAATTACACTGCAGAGGTCATTGTTCACCGCGACATCCGCGCCAAGTTGAACTTTGAAGTCGCTGAAGCCTGATAAAAAACAAAGTCAATCCTGAAGGCAGAGCATCAAACTCTGCCTTCATCATTTCAAAAACAACCCAAACAAGTCACTCCCAATGGCCAATACAGGAGATGTTTCAGTCGGCACAGTACTGCGCTACAACGGCGAACTGTGCCAGGTTATCGAATGGCAACACCGCACACCGGGCAACCTAAGGGCGTTTTATCAAGGCAAGATGCGCAACCTGAAGACCGGCAAAACGGTTGAGAATCGATTCCGCTCTGGAGAAGAAGTTGAAATTGCCCGCGTTGAATACAAGATGATGGACTACCTCTATGACGAAGGAGACAACATCGTATGCATGGACAAGGAAACCTTTGAACAAATCCCGGTTTCCAAGGAATTGTTTGGAGACGCGTTTCAGTTCTTGAAAGAGGGCATGGAACTAAAAGTTTCCTTCGAAAACGAAAACGTTATCCTTGCCGAGCCTCCGACATTCGTTGAACTGGTCATCAATTACTGCGAACCGGGCTTGAAAGGCGACACCGCGACAAACACACTTAAACCTGCCACTTTGGAAAACGGAGCCATAGTCAATGTCCCTTTGTTTGTAAACGAAGGAGACAAGGTAAAAGTAGATACACGTACCGGTGAGTATGTGGAACGCGTGAAGTAATCTCAGTACTATATCCACAACGGAAAAGGTTGCCCCACATGGCAACCTTTTTTTATGCATTCAAAATCTTTGCATCGACCGAACCGAATCAGAACGATAAAAAATTGGCTATTAGGACTTCAGCATTGAAAACCAATTCAAACCCCGGCTCGGTGTTTCATCAATTCTCAGGAAAGAATCCAATTTTGGCAAACACATAGCATAGTCAGATGAAAGACATGAAATCGATCATAAAGATGGTCAGCTTCATCTTTCATTTTTATCATGTTCAGAATCAATCGCCACGGTTTCTCAGCACTTGTTTGCATCCGGATACAAATGGTGTTTGAACGGCCTTTTCCTTCGGGAATAGCGATTTTTGCGATGGAGGGAGGCACGCGGCCGGCCCCGTATAGAATCAAGATTAATGAGCTGATTATCAAATTAATGACAACCTGATTCACAAGACTCAACTGGACTAAACTTTGCCGATTTATCTACTGATCAAGATTTGACGGTCAGAACTAATTTGTAAATTGCATTGTATTTTAACATCAATAACCACATGAAATACCTGCTGACAATCCTGTTAATTTTCCTCTCCATTACAAGTCAGGCCCAATCTTTTTCAATTGGTTCAACATCCATAACTTTTACTGATGCTTCCAGATCAAACAGACAAATAGCTACCGACATCTATTATCCAGCTGCCACCAACGGCAGCAATGTGCCTCTTGCAGGCACAGATCGCTTCCCAGTTGTAGTTTTCGGACATGGTTTTTCCATGACCGTTGACGCCTATCAAAACATCTGGAGCTCATTGGTTCCTCAGGGCTATATTGTTGCGTTACCGAAAACAGAGGGAGGCCTTTTCCCAAACCATGCGAATTTCGGCAGGGATCTAGCCTATGTAGTCACTGCCTTACAGAACCGCGGAAACACAAGCGGAAACATCTTCACGAACCGTATTGCCTCAACCTCATGTGTCATGGGGCACTCGATGGGTGGTGGATGCTCGTTTTTGGCCATGTCATTTAATCCCAATATATCGATAGTATCCGCTCTTGCCCCTGCAGAAACCAGCACATCAGCCATTGGTTCTGCATCTACCATCACCCGACCTGCTTTGGTTTTTACCGGAGGAAATGACTGTGTAACTCCGACTGCTAACAACGGTGGAGCCATTTACAATGCGCTTGCCAGCGGCTGCAAGACCATGATAAATGTGATTGGAGGTAGCCATTGCCAATTTGCCAATTCGAATTTCAATTGCTCGTTTGGCGAATCTACGTGTTCGCCAGGACCAACAATCAACAGAACTACGCAGCATGCGCTGGTGAACAAATACCTTGTACCTTGGCTGAACTTTCGTTTGAAAAACGTTTGTAGCCAGTGGACAAGCTTGCAGGCTGTCTTAACCACCGATGCTGCAGTATCATATCAACAGTCTTGTCCTTCACCTTTTTCCTGCACACTTCCCCTTAACACATCCACTACAGGTATTACTGCTGCCTCAGCAAGAGCCAATTGGACTACAGCAACCTGTACTTATGGTTACCAGGTCAGATTCAGGAAATCGAATACCACTTCATGGACCAGCTCTGCGACTATTAACGCACTACAATTCACTATCAATGGTCTTCAATCCTCAACGAATTATGAATGGCAAGTAAGGACGGTATGCGACAGCACTTCAACCAGCTTCTCTGCCTGGACAACCTCCAAAAAATTCAAGACCACAGCAAGCCGTATTTCCGGAGGAAACAGTGAAAATGGAGAATCAACCACTACAAATGCGCTACATGCCTCTATTCATCCTAATCCCAATAACGGTGTGTTTAAACTGGAGCTAGACCGAAATCACGAAGCGCCTGTTAAAGTGGTTATCTACAACACTATTGGCAAGCTGATTGAAACCAAATCCATACAAAGCAACAACGGGTTCGACTTCAGCATAGACTTAAGCAATCAACCGGCCGGAATTTACATTGTTCAATATTCCGATGGCAAACAGATTTCCACAAAACGGGTTATTGTACAATAAGTCAGTCCATCAACAAAAATGCAATATCACTTGATCGAATAGAAAGATGCAATTACGCTGGCGCAGAAATCACAATCTTTGTTCCGTATTCCATTTCAATGTTCATAAATGAGGCAATCATTACTGATCAGGCACTTACTATCCGACTATAAATATTGCCTATTCACCTCAAAAAGTATCAATACACAATCAATCCTAAAAAACGAATACAAATAAAAAACGAGAAAGCGCCTTTCCGGGGATCCGTCTTTTAAATAACCGACCATCAGAAAATTCAAATACTGAAAAAGGCGGGATCCCCTACCCAGAGGAGCCCGCCTTTTTATGTTTGGTGCAGATCTTATTGTTTCACAAAACGAGCCACTCCAGTTCCGTCACTACTCATCAAACGAATGAAATAAATTCCTGATGGGACATTCGAAAGATCGAGTTCGGCTCGTTTCATATTCAATGCATCAAGATCGAAGGAATCAATCGTTTTACCGGCGATATCCACCAATTCGATTCGGTCCGGAGATCCGCTAAAAACTAAAGAAACAAAATCACCTGCGGGGTTCGGCATCACCGATATGCCGAAGGGATCAATCTCGCCAATTCCGGTGAAATTGATTGTAATCTGAACAATAAATGTGTCGGAACTGCATGTTCCTTCCGCGATCAAAAGCACATCATAAGTGCCGTTCGAATAAGAGTGAACAGGCGATTGAAGTGTTGATGTACTTCCGTCACCGAAATCCCAGGAGTACGAGACGGCATTTGCGGAGTTGTTTGTGAAAGTCACTGTATAGCCATTTACAACGTAGGTAAAATCCGCAACAGCAGCCGGATCAACCACAATCGTGGCTGTATCGATACTACCGGCATTCGAACATCCGAAGTTGGAAACACCGGTCACAACTATCTGATAGGTTCCAGCTGCTGGTGTCAATGAAATCTGGTTGCCGGTTGCACCGATCGGACTCCAGGTGTAATTCATGGTTCCACCCGGACCAACATTGTTTGCCGTGGCGGTCAGTGTTATCGAATCACCTTCGCAAATTGTATTGGTCGAAGGAGAAACAGTAACTATAGGATTCGGGCGAACAGATACGCGGACAGAAGCGGTATCAGAACAACCCAATGAGTCATAACCAGTCACAATGTATGTTGTGCTTTGTAAAGGAGCCGAATACACAGTATCTGTAAAAGTCGAGTTCAATCCCGTGCCGGGAGACCAGGAGTAGAACGGCGCACCGGTTGCAACTAAAACAACAGGATTAGAAGCCTGACAGTAGTAGGCCTGGATTGTATTCAGCGTAACAACGGGGACTGGTCCACTGCTAATATTCACAAACTGCACATTCGATGTATCAGTTTGACCGTTGGGGCAAGCTGATACACAAATGAAATATACTGGAGAAAACACAGTATCTGATTCAATGGAAAGACCTTGGTTCGACGTAGGCAACCATGGTCCCGAGGGCGAAGAACTGAATTGCCAAGTGAAAACTCCGACAGATCCACCGGTCATTGTCAGCTGAACCGTTGCCGGACCTCCGCAAAGTACGGAGTCGGAGGCATCAACAACTCCTGCAACTGGAGTGTTTACAACGTTTAAAACCGTTGAATCAATACTGTTCGTTCCTGAACATCCCGCGAGATTCGTACCGACCGCATAGATGGTCGTTATTGAATCTACCGGAACGACTATTGAACTTCCAGTTAAATTGTATGGGCTCCACACGAATGTAGCCGCGACCGGCTGTCCACCACCGGGTCCACCACTCGGATTGGTTGCTACCGCATTGAGTGTGACCGAATCTCCCTGGCATAAAGTAGCCGTTGCCGGTGTGACGGAAACATTGGGACTTTGACTGTTGGTGACCCGTATGGTAGCAGACGATGAGCAGCCAGCGGCATTGGAACCGGTGACAGTATAGGTTGTGCTATTTGTAGGGCTTGCGTATACGGTATCTGTAAATGTAGAAGAAAGCCCGGTAGTAGGCGTCCAGTCATAAAAAGTTGCACCCGCAGCGACCATCATCACCGGAATCCCGCTGTTTACACAAAAAGTGACAGAATCATCAGCAACTGTCAAGAGAACGGGTGGAGAAGGATCAACATGAATGAACACCTCATTCGTAGCTGAAGTATCTCCGGTATTGGTACAAATAACAAGACATCTGAAATAAGTATCTGAAGTCAAAGTATCAGTGAGCTGAGTAGATAATCCTGAACCGAAATCAAGATACGGGCCGCCTGAAACACCGGATGACTGCCACTGATACACCAACCCGGGTTGATTGAACGAGGCACCAGTAAGGGTCAACTGTGCTACACCACTCGTACAAAACAAGGTATCAGACGCACTCAGGACACCCGCAGTTGGCAGGCCGTTACAAGGCGCCGGAAATGTCTCATATGAGATTTCATCTACATGAATGCGATAGCCATTGAAAGTTGCAGAACGCTTGGTCCCACGAAACAACAAATGGTTCACGGGGCCATTGAATGTTGAAGGGATTTCAAAAACATATTGATACCATCCTGCTGAAGGCTGAGTGTCCGGCAAAGCGATCCTTATATCCCTGGCGATTGTTGCAATATTGACAGCACCGGTCAATGACGCAGACGTATTGACTAAAATCTCCAGCGAATCATTATCAGGTGTGGCTGCTGCCGAGGAATCATTCCGATAAATCCAAATACTGACATGTGCCGTATCAGCTCCCAGATCGCTCATGTCGAAAGCAGGAGTGATCAATGTCTGAGTAGAACCGTTTCCTGTTGTACGAGAATTGAACCTGGCCATACCGGCACCGGAATATGGCAGGCATGTAGGAAATGTACCTGTTGTGACTGTAGACCACAAGCCGCCACCAAAACCGCCACCACCGGAAGTGACCCATCCCGTGGGAGGAAAAGTGGCAACGTCGAAACCCTGGTTAACGACAACCTGACCGTTCGCGCCTCCTGCCATGAATGCCACGATGGTCAATGTGAGAATTGCAATGATTGGTGAATTGATTTTCATATAGGGTGTGAATTAGGTTGAAGAAATCGGATGCAATGTAAATAAAATGGCAGTCTTAACGAATCGAATGGATATCCATGATGAAAAAAATCGTCAAGCATTTCAATTCCTGATATCGATCCGCAAATCAAGAATATAGCCAAGGAATTGGAGCAGACAAATACCATTGGGTTTAATCCGTGATTCAAATTTAGGTGCATCCACTACAATCCGACTCTCGATTTCGGAGGATGGACGACAGGCTTCATCAATCGCAAAGACAAAACATGGTTTTTCAGGGTGCACATGTCCTTAAAAAAATTGCAGGGTAACTTTTGAAAGGTTAAATTTGAAACCACAAGTACCAACTCATGCCGGCAATCCGGCTTCAGGCTAAACAACCTAATTCCAAAAAAACATATGAAATTGCACAGAATCATTCTGCTGCTGGCACTCTTCCTTTGTACCGGCCTCCAATCCTTTTCCTCACATCTTATGGGAGGAAGCATCTCCTATGACTACCTCGGCTACAACGCATCGACCAACCTTTATTCTTATCGGGTAACAGCCAAAATCTACCGTTACTGTGACAGTACAGGAACGGGAGGCACACCTGCTCAACTTGACCAGCAAATGAGCACCGGGATTTATCCTCAGAATCCCTTTCAACCCAATGCCAACAAAAGCCTTTACACCACATTGACCCTACCATTAATCAGCTCGGCATTCATCGTACCTCCCAGTACGAACCCGAACTGTACTGTAGGAAATAATGTTTGTGTGCAAGAAGGTATTTACCAGGCGACAATCAACCTGCCTCCTTCCATAGGAGGTTATCATCTGATCATTGACCGTTGCTGCCGCAACTACAACATCGCCAATTTGAATGTGACCACTCCGCCAGGTTCAGGAGCGGCCTATTATGCATTCATTCCGCCCACGGCCACTCCAAACAACAGTCCAACATTTGCCACTGCACCAGTACCCTATATCTGTTTCGGCGATACGGTTTCTGTTTTGAATTCGGCATTCGACGCAGATGGTGACTCCCTGGCCTACTCCTTCCAGGTGCCCTACAAAGGACTTTCATCATCAAACAATCCCAATCCGAATCTTCCAGCCACCTACACCTGGCCCATTCCCAATACTACTTACGTCACGGGCTATGGTCTTAGTACGCCCTTTGGACCAGGTGGTTATGCCTCTATTGACGGAAACACCGGACTCACGAATTACTACATCCCCAATCAGGGATTCTATGTCGTTGCTATTGAAATCCAGGAATTCCGCAATGGTGTTTTGATCGGTGTTACACGAAGGGACATCCAATTGATTGTTATTCCGTGCAGCCCGAATACATCTCCTGCCAACACCAGCGGCGGAGGAGCGGGCACAACCAATTACTCGAGTGACGGGGGAGCTCAACTCTGCTTCCAAATTGAATACACTGATGCCGATGGAGACAGCCTCTTCCTTGATGTGAACGGACCCATTTTCGATTCCACCGTTACGAATCCAGCTGCTACGGTCATAATCACCAATGCACCGGGAGCTACGAATGGCCAATTCTGCTGGAATACGCCTTGTGTAAATTCAGCAACCACCTTCCTATTCACCACATCTGCGACAGACAACGGATGCCCACCGAAAACAACGAATTCTGTATTCTCTATTGAGGTGAATCCGGTTCTTATCGCCGGTTTCAGCGGACCGGACACAGTTTGCGGAAATCAAGGACAGATCACCTATTCGGTCTTACCCGGAGCGTCCTCCTATGGTTGGCTGGTGAGTGGTGGCATAATCAACGGTCCATCGAATGGAGCGAGCGTCGATGTGACTTGGACCGATTCAACCGGAAGCATTTCCGTTTATGCTTTAAACACCAATGGCTGCCCGAGCGATACGCTTAGCAAGACCATCATCGCTTATCAAACTGTCGCTACAGCAGGAAGTGATGTCTCCATTTGTCAAGGAGAAACCGCTCAGCTGGGAGGAGCTGCCTTATCCGGTCAAACATACAATTGGAGCCCATCATTCGGCTTAGACGACTCAACTTCTTCAAATCCAATAGTCAGTCTGACTTCTCCAGGTTCAACCACCTACACCTTGACGGTAAGCCAGAACGGATGTTCCAGCAGTGATCAGGTTACCGTTGATGTCAACCCCGATCCTGTGATCACTTTCAGCAGCATGATGACCTTTTGTTCCTCCGCGAATCCGGTCGTACTTAATCAAGCCAACCCGGCTGGTGGGATCTATAGCGGGCCAGGGGTAAGCAATGGTGTATTCGACCCCTCGGTTTCAGGATCAGGTGCATTTCAAATCGAATACAGCTACACGGATTCTTTAGGATGCTCATCTGTTTCAAACGCTGTTTTTGTGGTACATCCCGATCCCATCGTCTCATTAAGCAATCTGGGAACGACTTGTGTTAACGGTGCACCCATCACCCTCACAGGCGGTAGCCCCACAGGCGGTACTTATTCCGGCCCCGGAATAACCGCCGGACAATTCGACCCAAGCGTCCTTCCACAAGGAAGTTACACCTATTACTACGCATTTGTGGATTCAAACGGCTGCTTCGGAACAGATAGCGCGACGATTTCGATTGGAAGTGCCGCAACTGTAACTGTATCAGCTGCCGCAGGACAAAATTGTGAGGCCAACACCATTTACATCGGGTATGGTCCACAATCCATAACCCTCACAGCCCAGGCCAGCACGACCGGGCTTTTGTATCAATGGTATAAAGATGGTGTAGTCATCCCAGGAGCAACAAATCCAACCTATTCTGCCACAAGTGCCGGTAACTACTCCGTAATTGTCACGGACGCGGGAGGATGTGCTTCATCTGCATCTGACCCCGGCAGCCAAATTCAGATCAACACCGTCGATGTCCGTTGCGGAAATAACAATTCAAAAGTGATTATCTGCCACGTTCCTCCAGGAAACTCAGGAAATCCCCAGACCCTTTGTATTGCTCCTAGCGCTGTTCCTGCCCATCTTAACGAACACGATGAAGATTGCCTTGGACCTTGCCCTGGTTCACGATTCAACAACAGCGAAGAGGCTATGAACGAGACTTTCGCTGTATATCCCAATCCTTTCGGGCAGAATATCCGCTTGACATTTGAGGTGGAAGACTCCCAAATGGTAGAGGCCCAGATCCTGGATGCTGCCGGAAGGAACATGATGAGTCTATTTGAAGGATCTTTTCAGCGACACACACATTTCGACCAGACATTCGACGTTTCAAAACTTTCAAAAGGAGTCTATATTCTTCGACTTCGTCGCGGCAACGATATTGAATTCAAGAAGATCTCCAGCAACAACTAATCCGGAATCGTAAAAAAGTCCTTTAAAAAAGAGAGGCTGTCGGGATTCCGACAGCCTCTCTTTTTTAAAATTGCCCTTGAATGGTTCGCCATGAACCCTGGAAAACCAGCTTCAAATTCCAATGGTTCCTATTCAAAACAATCGATTTTGTACTCAAAATAACGCTCTGAACAGCAGTATCAAAAATTCACGGATTAAGCCGGCACATACCAGACCTATATTTTTATTAATTGACCCATTCGGACCTGCAACTTTATAAGTCCAACGATACAGGTCAAAAAAAAGCCCCGCTGATAGCGGGGCAGATCCTTTTATAATCGATTGATTATTCGGCAGAAGAAGTATCGGAAGAGCTGTCGCCCGACGTGTTATCGGCGGATTTGCCGGTAGTTTTCTTCGCACGACTGCGGCGGGTAGTTTTAGAACCCTTTTTGGACGATTTCTCCTTGACGAGATTATCATTGAAATCAACCAGTTCAATCATGGCCATTTCAGCAGCATCGCCGGGACGATTTCCCACTTTAATAATCCGGGTATAACCACCCGGGCGATCGCCGATTTTCTGACTCACCTCCCTAAAGAGCTCTGTAACCGCCTCTTTGTTTTGGAGATAAGAAAAGACTACGCGACGTGAGTGTGTCGAATCATCTTTCGATTTAGTGATGAGCGGCTCAACGTAAATGCGCAACGCTTTCGCCTTGGCAACAGTCGTGAATATCCGCTTATGGGTGATCAAGGATATGGCCAGATTACTCATCAACGCATAGCGATGAGATTCTTTCCTTCCAAGGTGATTGTCTTTTTTTCCGTGACGCATTTTAAAACAGATTAGGTATTCGGAATGGATTTAATGGTTTTCGTTATCAGTCTTTCTCGATTCCGTATTTGGCGATATTCATGCCGAAATTCAGGCTCTTGCTGCGAACGAGTTCTTCGAGTTCTGTGAGGGATTTCTTTCCAAAATTCCTGAACTTGAGCAAGTCGGCTTTAGTGTAGCTAACGAGGTCGCCCAAGGTCTCTACATCCGCTGCCTTGAGGCAATTCAATGCACGTACGCTCAAGTCCATATCAACCAACTTGGTCTTCAGTAGCTGGCGCATGTGCAAAGTAGACTCGTCCAATTCTTCGGCTACCTGACGAGGCTTGGCTTCCAGAGTGATTTTCTCATCACTGAACAACATGAAGTGATGAATGAGAATCTCAGCGGCCTCCTTCAAAGCATCCTTTGGGTGAATCGACCCGTCTGTAGTGATTTCCAGAATCAATTTCTCATAGTCGGTTTTTTGCTCTACACGGTAGTTTTCAATGTGATACTTCACATTTCGAATCGGGGTATAGATCGCATCCAGGAAAATGGTACTCACCGGAGCTGCATTGGTCTTATTCTCCTCGGATGGAACATAGCCACGTCCCTTCTCTATGGTCAAATCCATCTGCAATTTGACAGAAGTGTCCATGTGGCAGATGACGAAGTCAGGATTCAATACCTGGAAAGCAGTTGTATGCTTGGCTATATCACCGGCCGTAAAGGCCTCTTTTCCGTTGATGACCACATGTACCTTCTCAGTATCCGTATCCTCGATCTGTTGCTTGAAGCGAACCTGCTTCAGATTTAGGATGATTTCGGTGACATCTTCGATCACCCCCTTCAGGGTGGAGAATTCGTGATCAACCCCGGAGATCTTAACCGAGGTGATGGCAAAGCCTTCTAATGAACTGAGCAGAATCCTGCGCAGTGCGTTTCCGACCGTAATTCCGTATCCGGGTTCCAGAGGACGGAATTCGAACTGACCGAAGGTTTCGGTCGAGTGGTTCATGATCACTTTGTCCGGTCGCTGAAAAGCTAATATCGCCATGTGAATTGTAGGGTTTGGGTTTTGTTTTGTTGTTTACCGGATTAGGCTCCGGGAAGCCTGGAGTCAATGCTTACTTCGAATACAATTCGACGATGAGCTGCTCCTTGATATTCTCAGTGAGCTCCTCACGAGCCGGGGCATTCAGGAATTTACCGGACATTCGGCTTCCATCCCACTCTAGCCAGTTATACTTGCCAACTCGGCTTGCAATTGCGTTATTGATGGTCTCCAACGACTTTGACTTCTCACGAACAGCAACGACATCACCGGAACGAAGTGTGTATGATGGAATGTTCACCAAGCGGCCATTGACAGTAATGTGACGGTGAGAAACCAACTGACGAGCACCATCGCGTGTGGGTGCCAGTCCGAGACGGAAAACCACGTTGTCCAAACGGGATTCAACGAGCTTTAGAAGGTTCTCGCCGGTAATACCTTGCATACGGGACGCTCTGTCGAAAATCTTCGCGAACTGGCGCTCAAGGATGCCATACATGTATTTCATCTTTTGCTTCTCCATCAACTGGGTAGCATATTCAGAAACCTTCGCGCGTTTCTTGCTATTGCCGTGCTGTCCGGGAGGGTAGCTACGCTTGTCGAAATTCTTGTCTGGACCGTAAATCGGCTCACGGAACTTACGAGAGATCCTGGTCTTGGGGCCTATGTATCTTGCCATTGTTTGGAGTAATCTTGTGAATGATTGAATTGATCAGATGCGCCTGCGTTTCGGAGGACGACAACCGTTATGTGGTATGGGTGTGATATCGATGATTTCAGTGACCTCTACACCGGAATTGTGTATGGTCCTGATAGCTGATTCACGACCTGAACCAGGACCCTTCACGAACACCTTCACCTTCCGCAATCCGAGATCATACGCGACCTTGGTGCAATCAGCAGCAGCAAGTTGAGCTGCATAAGGAGTGTTCTTTTTAGAGCCACGGAATCCCATCTTACCTGCAGAGGCCCAAGAAATCACTTGTCCACTGGAGTTCGTCAGGCTGATAATGATGTTGTTAAAAGTGGCGCTGATGTGTGCTTCACCTGCAGCTTCCACCTTAACGACTTTCTTTTTTACGGCTTTTGTTGTTTTCGCCATGGGGGATTGATGTAATGATCCTGATGTGATTAAAGATTACTTGGTGGCCTTTTTCTTGTTGGCGACAGTCTTGCGCTTACCCTTCCGAGTGCGGCAATTGTTCTTCGTGCGCTGACCGCGAACCGGCAAACCAAGACGATGGCGGATACCTCTATATGAACCGATGTCCATCAGACGCTTTATATTCAACTGATTCTCTGAACGAAGAGCGCCTTCAACCTTGATATTCTCATTGATGATGAAGCGGATCTTATTGAGTTCATCATCGTTCCATTCGTGCACTTTCTTGTCCCACGAAATCCCTGCATCACTCAGGATTTTCTGAGCTGTAGTACGACCGATGCCGTAGATATAGGTGAGACCGATCTCGCCTCTTTTATTTTTTGGTAAATCAATACCAGATATACGAGCCATTGTATATGATTGTGTTACTTGGTTTTAATTCAAAGGATCAACCTTGACGCATTTTGTAGCGAGGGTTCTTCTTGTTGATCACGTACAAGCGGCCTTTGCGACGTACAATCTTGCATTCGGCGCTACGCTTCTTGAGGGACGGACGGACTTTCATTTGTATGGTTGTTTCCCGATTGATACGGGTGTTATTTGTATCGGTATGTAATTCTTCCTTTGGTCAAGTCATAGGGTGACATTTCGACTTTCACTCTGTCACCTGGCAGGATTTTGATGTAGTGCATCCGCATCTTACCGCTGATGTGCGCAATTAGCTCGTGACCATTTTCCAATTCCACTCTGAAAGTGGCATTGGATAGGGCTTCGGTGATGGTACCGTCTTGCTCTATCGCCGGTTGTTTGGACATGTATTCAATTCAGTATTGATATCGTTTCAGTGATGTTCGTATTTTCCGATATGGCAAGTTCGATGTCGTAGAATGAGCTCAGAATATCCGCCTCACCTTCTCTGACCGCAATCGTGTGTTCGAAGTGAGCCGAGGGTTTACGATCGGAGGTGATAACTGTCCAACCGTCGTTCAGCTGTTTGATTGAACGGACACCCATGTTGATCATTGGTTCAATGGCCAATGTCATACCGGGTTTGAGGACAGGACCGGAACCTTTTTTTCCATAGTTCGGAACCTCAGGCTTCTCGTGCAGATTCTTCCCTACTCCATGTCCGACCAATTCACGCACGACACCGTATCCATTCGCCTCGGCATAATCCTGGACAGCTGAGCTGATGTCCCCGATCCGGTTTCCTGAGCGTGCCATGGATATGCCCCGGTAAAGGGCCGTTTTAGTGACCCTCAACAAGTTTAGAACATCTTCGGACACATTTCCGACAGGGAACGTGTAAGCTGAGTCTCCATGGTAACCATTCAGGTACACACCGCAATCGATGGAAACAACATCTCCGTCTTTAATCTCCCTTTTTCCGGGAATTCCGTGAACAATTTCCTCATTCACGGAAATACAGAGTGTGTGACGGAAACCATGGTATCCTTTAAACGAAGGTTTTGCTCCGTGATCGAGGATAAACCGTTCCGCCAGAGTATCCAGCTCCTGCGTGGTCACACCGGGTTTGAGATTCCGGGCTACCTGCGCCAACGTCTTGCCAACAAGTAAAGAACTAGTACGGATGTACTCTATCTCCTCCTCTGTCTTGTACACTACAGTACTTCCACTCATTTCATTCTTGATCCTATATTATACTGCGGCACCAGCAGCTGTACGTCCCTTGATACGTCCGGATTTCATCAATCCGTCGTAGTGACGCATCAACAGATGGCTTTCAATCTGCTGCAGTGTATCGAGAACGACACCTACCAGGATCAAGAGGGAGGTGCCCCCATAGAATTGTGCGAAATTGGTATTCACTCCTGCCAGACTGGCGAAAGTGGGCATGATGGCCACAATAGCAAGGAAAACAGATCCCGGCAATGTGATTTTGGACATCACGTCATCAATGAATTCAGAGGTTTTACGACCGGGTTTGACGCCGGGGATAAATCCTCCATTCTTCTTCATATCGTCAGCCATCTGGCTTGGATTTACTGCGATTGCAGTGTAGAAGTAAGTAAACAGAATAATCAATGTGGCAAATACGATATTGTAAAGTGGTGATGAAAAATCCGTAATGTTCGCTGCGAAGCCTTGCCAAGACGAGGAATCCGGGAAGAACTGCGCTACATAGGCAGGAATAAACATGATAGCCTGTGCAAATACAATCGGCATGACACCCGCTGCGTTCACTTTGAGAGGAATGTACTGTCGAACACCACCGTACTGCTTGTTGCCGACAATCTTCTTGGCAAACTGTACCGGAATCTTTCGTGTTCCCTGGACAAGCAGAATAACCGACACAACCACCGCAAACAGTGCAACCATTTCAAGAAGGAATATCACAAGACCTCCACCCTGCTCGTTCAAACGGGACAGGAACTCATCACGCAAGGCAAAAGGCAAACGTGCGATAATTCCAGTCATGATGATGAGTGAAATACCATTTCCAATACCCTTCTCAGTTATACGCTCACCGAGCCACATGATGAACAATGTACCCGCTATGATTATAAGTGTGGAAGTGAACATGAAAAACCCTGGAGAAATGATATCAGGATTGGAATATGCGATTATTGCACCGGGCGCCTGAGTCTTCAAATTAATTAAATAACCGGGAGCTTGGAAAATCACAACAATAACCGTGAGAATACGGGTAATCTGATTGATTTTCTTCCTACCACTTTCACCCTCTTTCTGAAGTTTTTGGAAATAAGGAACAGCAATACCAAGAAGCTGTACCACTATGGATGCAGAGATATACGGCATAATTCCCAGAGCAACCACGGAAGCCTGCGAAAATGCACCACCGGAGAAGGCATCAAGGAGTCCAAGGATACCACCGGAGGTTTGCTCACGCAGACCTGCAAGCTGAGAAGGGTCAATACCCGGGAGCACTACGTGTGCGGCAAGCCGGTACACCAACAGAAACAAAAGTGTATTCAGTATCCTCGAACGGAGGTCTTCGATCTTGAAGATGTTCTGTATGGTTTGGATCAGGTTCTTCATAAGCTCTTCTTAGAGAGTTGTTGCAGTACCACCTACTTTTTCGATAGCCGTCTGGGCGGTTGAGGAGAAGGCGTGGGCCTTCACATCGATTTTAGTCTTCAGTTCGCCACGACCGAGGATTTTCACCAAGTCGTTCTTACTGACCAGACCACGTTCAACAAACACCTCATGATCGAACGACGAGATTCCATGCGACTCAGCAAGACGTTGCAAAGTATCGAGGTTGATCCCTGCGTACTCCACCCTGTTGATATTTTTGAAACCAAATTTCGGCAGACGGCGCTGCAATGGCATTTGACCGCCTTCGAAACCGATCTTGCGGCTGTTCCCACTGCGGGAACCTGCTCCTTTGTGACCACGAGTGGATGTACCACCGTGCCCGGAGCCCGTGCCTCGACCGATTCGTTTGCCCTTCTTTGTAGAACCGGCTGCAGGTTTAAGATTACTCAGATCCATAGGAGAAATGATGATTGGAATTCGAGATGGATTTATTTTTCAACGACCTGTACTAAATGTTGTACTTTATTCACCATTCCGCGAATTTGCGGGGTGGCGTCAAGTTCAACGGTTTTGTGCATGGTCAATCCGAGTGCCTTGAGCGTACGCTTCTGAACCTCGGGACGGTCGATACCGCTTTTAATTTGTGTGATAGACAACTTAGCCATTGCTGCTGTTTTGATTCCTGCTGAAATTATCCGTTGAACACCTTTGAGATGTCTACATTACGTTGTTGTGCAACCGCATAAGCATCACGCATCTTCAGAAGGGCATCGATGGTGGCCTTGACCACGTTGTGAGGGTTGGAAGATCCTTTTGATTTCGCAAGGACATCGGTAACACCCACACTCTCAAGAACAGAGCGCATCGCACCTCCCGCAATAACACCGGTTCCCGGGGCTGCTGGCTTCAGAAACACTCGTGCTCCACCGAACTTGCCTTCCTGCTCATGAGGAACAGTTCCCTTGCGGAGGGGCACTTTAACAAGGTTCTTTTTTGCGTCATCGATTGCCTTGGTCACTGCATCAGTCACCTCCTTGGCCTTACCAAGACCATGTCCTACCACACCTTTCTCATCTCCAACCACCACGATGGCTGCAAAGCCGAAGGCACGGCCACCTTTGGTCACTTTGGTCACCCTATTTACCGCAACGAGTTTATCGTGCAGTTCGGTATCGGTGGACTTAACGCGTTTGCTATTTTGAATCATTGGATTGTTCGTAATTACGTTTCAGGATCAGAATTGTAAACCGGCTTCACGTGCGCCCTCGGCAAGAGCCTTGACACGACCATGATAGAGGTATCCGCCGCGGTCAAACACAACTGCAGAAACACCCGCTGCTTTCGCTTTTTCAGCCAGCAACTTACCGACTGCAGTAGCCTGAGCCACTTTGTTCTCCTTACCGTTCACCCCGCTCTCACGTGAGGAGGCAGCTACAATGGTATGTCCCTTGAGATCATCAATCACCTGGGCATAAATAGATTTGTTGCTACGGTAAACCGATAACCTGGGACGTTCTGATGTACCCTTGATGGTTTTCCGGATCCGGGAACGGATCTTATTTCGACGGACAATTTTTTGGTCTTGCATGACTACCGTTTACTGTTTCGGTGTTTACTTGTTATTTCTTGGATGCGGACTTACCTGCTTTTCTACGGAGGACCTCGTTCACAAACTTGATACCTTTTCCTTTGTACGGCTCAGGCTTACGCAGAGAGCGGATTTTTGCAGCGACCTGACCCAGGAGCTGCTTATCATGACTCTCAAGGGTGATGATAGGGTTCTGCCCTTTGTCCTGACGAGTAGCCACCTTAATTTCAGTGGGTAATTCGAACACAACATGGTGAGAATATCCCAAAACCATATCCAATAAATTGCCTTGATTGGTTGCACGATATCCTACCCCGACAAGCTCTTGCTCAATTTTGTAGCCGGTGGAAACACCGACAATCATGTTATTGATCAATGCGCGGTACAAACCATGCATGGCTTTGTGTCGCTTTTGCTCGGTTGCACGAGTCAGAGTAATCTGATTTGAATCAACGTGAACGTCAATCCCATCGGAAATGGTCTGGCTCATACTTCCTTTCGGTCCCTTCACGGACACTTCCCGACCGCTGACGGTCACCTGCACACCTGCCGGCAAGGGGATCGGATTTTTTCCTACGCGTGACATGCTCTATTCGGAGTTAATTGGATTAATATACGAAACAAATGACTTCCCCACCAACGTTCAACTGACGTGCTTCCTTATCGGTCATGAGTCCACGAGAGGTGGAAACGATGGCGATGCCAAGCCCGTTGATAACCCTTGGTATTCTATCGGCTTTCACGTATTTGCGAAGTCCTGGTTTTGAAATCCTTCGGATTGCAGAGATGGCTGGCTGCTTTGAAACAGCATTGTACTTAAGAGCGATCTTAATATTACCCTGCTTGTTCTCCGACTCTTCAAATTTGTAGTTAGAAATGAAACCCTTATCATAAAGGATCTTGGTCATCTCCTTCTTCATGTTGGAGGCCGGCACTTCCACCACGCGGTGGTTAGCCTTGACCGCGTTGCGGATCCGGGTAAGGTAATCAGCTATTGGATCGGTATTCATGAATCGTTTGGTTCTGAATGTATAATTGGAATACTTCGGTTCTGTTTACCAGCTTGACTTGGTTACGCCGGCAATCTTTCCTTCAAGAGCGAGTTTACGGAACATAACGCGAGAAATCCCGAACTGACGGATATAACCGCGGGGACGACCGGTAAGCTTGCAGCGGTTACGAACACGTGTGGGGCAAGAGTTTTTCGGCAGTTTCTGAAGACCGATGTAGTCACCGGCTTCTTTCAACGCATTGCGCCGCTCTGCATATTTTTCCACCAGACGGATGCGCTTCAATTCACGCGCTTTGATTGATTCTTTTGACATCGTACTGTCTTATTTTGCTTGGTTGCGGAAAGGAATTCCGAATTCTTTGAGAAGTTCCATCGCTTCAGTGTCCTTGGTAGCGGTGGTGACAAAGGTGATATCCATACCTTGGATCTTATTCACTTTATCGATATCGATCTCCGGGAAAATGATTTGCTCTGTCACACCCAAAGTGTAGTTGCCACGGCCATCAAACCCCTTGTCATTCACACCACGGAAATCGCGAATACGCGGGAGCGCAACGGCAACCAAGCGATCAAGGAACTCATACATCCTGTCTCCCCGCAAAGTGACACGTGCTCCGATCGGAACTCCTGCACGAAGCTTGAAGTTAGAGATATCTTTTCGCGACTTTGTTGAAACCGCTTTTTGCCCTGCAATCGTGGTCATCTCGTTAAGAGCGGACTCGATGATCTTTTTATCAGACACCGCATCACCCAGACCCTGATTAATACAAATCTTGGTCAATCGCGGCACCTGCATGACACTCTTGTACTGGAACTTGTCGCGAAGTGCTTTCACAACCTGATCCCTATATTTTTTCTTCAGACGCGGTTCGTAGTTCATTGGTTTGGCCTCCACGCGTTATTTTTTAGTTTTAATGTAACGGACTAACTTTCCATCTTCCAAACGACGGCCGACACGCCCGGGTTTTCCGGTAGATGGATCGATTACCATCAATTTGGAAATGCGTACGGGCGCCTCCTGCTTCACAATACCGCCCTGCGTATTTTGAGCATTGGGACGGCTATGTTTAGAAACCATGTTGACTTTTTCCACCAGAG
>JAULUX010000228.1:0-4369 GCA_032111385.1 Bacteroidia bacterium | reverse complement strand
CCTGGTCGGACTCCGCCTGATGCGCCTCAAGCCGGACATCCTTGTGTTCAAGTACTGGCTGCCGTTCATGGCTCCGTGCTTCGGCACCATTGCCCGGATCACCCGACTGAACCGACACACCCGGACCATTTGCATCCTCGACAACGTCGTACCGCATGAAAAACGCCCCGGCGACAGGCTTCTCACCCACTACTTCATCTCCTCCATCGAAGTTTTCATTGCCATGTCGCGGCAGGTATTGAACGACCTACGCACTTTCACTAAAAACAAGAAAGCACTGCTCATCCCTCATCCGATTTACGATCACTACGGCCCGTTGATTCCCCCGGCAGAAGCCCGAATCCGACTTGGACTTGAGCCACAAACACGGTGCATCCTCTTCTTCGGATTCATCCGTGGATACAAAGGGCTCGACCTGCTGATCGAAGCGATGGCCCAACCGATTCTGGACGATTTCGACGGCAAGGTGATCGTCGCAGGTGAGTTTTACGAAGACCAGGCCCCGTACACCCAACGCATCAAAGAACTGAACCTGACCAACAGGTTCATAATGCGAAACGATTACATCCCTGACGATGAAGTGCGTCATTACTTCTCAGCAGCCGACATCGTTGTGCAGCCTTACCACTCCGCCACTCAAAGCGGCATCTCCCAGATGGCATTCCATTTCAACAGGCCCATGATCGTGACCGACGTGGGTGGTTTACCCGAAATCGTTCACGACGGAAAAACAGGATGGGTGGTACAACGGGATCCTGCAGCAATTGCATTGGCCATTCACAAAACGTATGCATCCGGTGTTCTCGATAAATTTGTGGAAGAAGTCAAAGAAGAAAAAAAGAAATACGATTGGAAACACATGGTCGATGGCGTTTTTCAACTGACTTCACCAGACACCCCTACCACCCAGCCCAAATGAAATCGCACCTCATCACACACCTGATCGAATCGTCGATTCAAGTTAAAAATGCACTGCTGAACGATAAGGAAATACTGAACGGGATTTCGCTCGCATCAGACAAAATCACAGAGGCGTTCCGCAACGGAAAAAAAGTACTCTTCTGCGGCAACGGAGGCAGCGCAGCCGATGCGCAGCATATCGCCGCAGAACTTTCCGGCCGTTTTTACACCGACCGGCCACCCCTCTTTGCTGAGGCACTTCACGTAAACACGTCCTACCTGACCGCAGTGGCGAACGACTACTCATTCGACGTGGTGTATCAACGACTGATACAGGCCTTCGGACAAGAGGGAGACATCCTGGTAGGCATCACCACTTCCGGAAACTCGACCAATGTGGTGCTTGCCATGGAAGAAGCCCGTTCACGGGGCATGATCACCATCGGAATGACGGGAGCAAAAGGCGGCAAGCTGAATGCATGCAGTGACATCATTCTCAGAGTCCCCAGCCAGGACACTCCGCGCATCCAGGAATGTCACATCCTGATCGGACACATCCTCTGCCAGATGATTGAAGAGGAGATTTTCCCGAAACGCTGATGGTATTTTCATTCGATCCATTGTTCAAAATCAGCGGCTGAAAATGAGAAAGACCCGGACACTTTTTCTCGACAGGGATGGTGTCATCAACACCGAACTGCCGGGAGACTATGTCAAATCCTGGGATGAGTTTGTTTTCGAACCGGGTGTTTTCAAAGCACTTTCATCTCTGAAAAAGCATTTCGGACGCCTCATCGTGATCACCAACCAACGCGGTGTGGGCATCGGGCTCATGAGCCAAAATGAACTTGATCAAATCCACGAGAGGATGTGCAGTGAACTGGCCATGCACGACATTGAAATCAACGCCATTTACTCCGCCACGGCTGCAGACCGCTCTGATTCATCCCGTAAACCCAACCCCAGCATGGGCCTAAAGGCACTTGAAGCATTTCCCGACATCGACCCCGGCAGCTCCTGGATGGCGGGCAATTCAGAAAGTGATATTGTTTTTGGCAAGAACATCGGATTGAAATCGGTGTTCATTGATGATAAAAGCAGATTTACCGGGGAGAAGAGTGCCTTCGGATCCGACTGCGTTTTTGCCAGTCTGTTGGAATGGGCACTGGCGGTGGATTCGGGTGAATGCCCGCTTTAGCGACCGACACCTTAAGTGTCAAGCAGCGAAATCCTATGGGTGATCTCTTCAAAATCGGGATCGTCTTTGAAATCCTCACCGAATTTCCGCAATAGGGTCTGAGCTATCATCAGCTCGGTATTCCTCACCGCATTGTACTGAGCCTCTCCTACTTGTCCAAGCCGCATGGCCATGGCCTTGTAATCGTCGCCGACATCACAAAGGAAACTGCGGCTCACGAGGTCCATCATGCAATACATCATATAGACATCCTCCTTCGACAGTTCCAATTTTTCTCCGGACGGAGTCGAAGCAAATCGGGAAGCCAGTCGGGCGACCCCCTCCTTGTCAACCAGGTCGATCATCATGGCGCGTTGAACGAAATCGTATTGCTCCTGACCGAAAATAAAATGGTAGGAAGCCGCCATGGAACGGATGAACAACTTCAACTCATTTGAAACGGTGATCTCCACCTGGTCTCCATACTGTTTACCTTCCATCGACGACAAAAATAGCCACAAGCAGCGGCAATTGACAGCCTCCGGTGATACGAGATTTCACAATCCAGCGTTGAAAATGCAAATGCCGAAGCACTCAAAAAGGTCCTTCAAACCCTATTTTTGAGAATCAAGAACTCAAACAGTTCAACTACAAACCCGCAACCGTTCTCTTCTGCCTCCGTAGAAAAACACAGCAACAAGACTATCCTATGCGACCCATTCATTGGTTCTTTTTCGTGATACCGTTTACTAACCTCTCCTGCCAGCAAATGCAACGGGCCGAGGCTTGTTCCGATCCGTCTGCGACTTCGGGTCGTACAGTCGTTTTTGACCGAGTTTCCAAGGTTGTTGTTACCCCAAAAGACACGCAGCGCTTTGAGTTCATGAGCGCATCTGCCCTATATGCCGACGGTTGGGATACGCTGGCTCACCCTCAGTTCTGGAAACAGATCATGTGTCTGTCGCCCGACTCCTGCATCATCAACGTGGCCAGTACGCGCATCCCTATTCAAACCGCCTGTTTCAGAACATGGGCTTCGCGGAGCGAATTCGAAAAATCGAACATCAAATCAAAACTTCGCGAGGAGAATTGCGTAGATTACCATGAAGAAGTGTTTGTAACCAGTGGCAAGCGTGAATTTTACGAACACAGAAAGAGCATCACCACCATTGGTAACGCCATACGCTATTTCGAGTCGTATGGAACAGACCCTTGGTACGCCCAAACGATATTGCTGATCGAAAGTCCGGGCAAGCACGCCTCCAGTTCCTATGCAGGAGCAAAGGGACCATTCCAATTGATGCGAAGTGTTGCACTTCAGTTCGGATTGAAAGTGAACAAACACGTTGATGAACGAACACAATTGGATCGGGCCTCCTATGGTGCGTCCCGCTTGCTGAGCACCATCTGCATCCCCAGGGTGAAATCAATGTTGCAAGCACGCTCCATACCGTACGACGAAAAGGACCTTTGGTTCCGGCTGCTCGTACTTCACGCATACCATGCAGGAGCAGGTAACTTGTCGGCAGCCATCAACAAGATCAGTCCGGTTTCAGGCGGCAGAGACCTCATCACCACGCTTTGGAAAACACAAGCTGCCGGTTTCAAGAATGAATCGCAGAACTACTCTCAGATCGCGCTGGCGGCTTTGCTGAACTTCGACGAACTTATTTCGATTGACGGTGATACGGTGTTCAGTAGCTGGGGAGACAAATCGCTTGCCGATGCAAATCGCAGGCATCCTTCTGCAACGATGACTTCCGATGAAATGGCCGACGCACTACTGATGTATGAAAAAGACCTGGGCGATGGTACGATAGGACTTGATCGTTTCATACGTCAATGGTCTATTCTGAAGAAAGCCGCTGCAACAAACGGTTCGCCCCTCTCCTACCCTGTCAATGACTTTCAGCTTATTCAAGTAGCTGGACGAATGATGCACAAACGTCAGTCAGAAGACGCCATCAAACTCCTCTTGGAAAACATGGCCCTCTTTCCGAACTCCAGGGCGACTGCTGAAGCGTTGTCCAGAGCTTACGGCAGAACCGGTAATGCAGCGCTTGCTCAGAAATATATGGCGCGTTCTTTATCACTTAGCGAGACGATGCCTTAGCATACCCACCCGAGGCTCAACCCTTCCCCTCTTTTCCTTCCTTTCCTTCCTTTCCCTTCCTTTTTTCATTCTGTTCAATCAGAACAAGGTCCTGCATGGAGACAACGGTACGAACGCTGCCTGACAACATAGTCGCCTTGTCGTCCCTGACGCTCTCCACTATTCCAGTCACCTTTCCG
>JAULUX010000227.1:0-6714 GCA_032111385.1 Bacteroidia bacterium | reverse complement strand
AACAACCTTTCCGGATTCTTCCGGGAGCGCCGACTTCAACCTCAGGTGGATCGGGCCTTGTCGTCCGGGATGTTATCTGCAGCAGAGGCCGGGGAATTCGAAAGGTTGTATCATAAATTGCCCGGACTTCTTCCTTTCGATGAGAGCGCTGTTCTGATCCATGGCGATCTGTGGGCCGGTAACGTAGTGGATGGCCCCGATGGGGAACTGTGGATGATCGATCCTGCCGTGTCGTATTCCTGCCGTGAAGCTGACCTGGCCATGACCCGATTGTTCGGTGAATTCCCTCCTGGATTTTACGAAGCATACGATGAAGCGCTGCCGCTTCTTCCGGGCTGGGAGGAAAGGGTGTCGTTATGGAACCTTTACCCTTTATTGGTGCATGTGAACCTGTTTGGGGAATCCTACTTGCCACCGGTTCGCCAGACTTTGGCCTACTTTCTTTGAATACCTGCAAGATGGAATGGGTTTGGTGTGGGTAGACCAAAATATCAAATCCGGCATTAATCATTTAATATACAGTGAATTGTGATCAAGATCGATCACTTGTGGAGACCGGATCGGGAAGCTTTCAGTCTGAAAAACTATGTTTTACACAAAGATTGTTTCTACAACAGTTGCAAGTGTAACTTTGCGGAATGGCACGTATAGAAGAAGCAATCCACGTTCGGAAATTCAACGACGATTATGAGAAGGCGATGGTGAACGTGTTGTACACGGCCAGCTGGTTGGATGGCATTCATTTGCAAAGGCTCAAGCCTGCGGGAATTTCCCCTCAGCAATTCAACGTCCTTCGCATCCTGAGGGGTGCATTCCCCACACCGCTACGGCTGACCGACATCACCGAGCGCATGATCGACAAGAATTCGAACGCGACCCGTCTTGTGGAGAAGTTGCGGCAGAAGGCTTTGGTCAAACGCGAGGTCTGCAAGCACAATCGGCGGCAGGTCGATATTTGGATCACTGACAAAGGGCTGGAGCTCCTTTCATCACTCGATGAGGGATTCAAGGAGTATACCCGGTCAATCATCCAATTGTCTAAAGACGATGTCGATCGTTTGAATGACTTGCTTGACAGGGCTCGCGGATAAGTTCGCCTTTTCTTAGTTTTACCTTGCTTTAACATTGTCTATACATCTCACAACAATTAAATCATGGCATTCTTGCGAAATTCAGTCCTGCTGCTCCTGTTTCTTGCGGCCGTACCCGGTAAACCGGTCCACGCCCAGACGAACGCATCCATTCAATTCGACGGAGTGACACGCAACTATATCGTTTACGTTCCGTCGAATTGGACGCCTTCCAGTTCCTGGCCATTGGTTTTCGTCCTCCACGGATTCACACAGTCTGCCCAAACCATCATGAATGTGTCCAACTTCAATGCGGTAGCCGACACGGGTTCCTTTATTGTGGCCTACCCCAACGGCATCGGCAATGCCTGGAACACCAATTCCGGAATGACCGGTGGTTCGACCGCCGACGACATCGGATTTATCGGAGCCTTGACCGATACCTTGCAAGCCTTGTTTAACATCGATACCACCCGCGTATTCAGTTGCGGCTTTTCAGCCGGAGGATACATGAGCCACCGACTGGCTTGTGAATCGTCGCGATGTTATGCAGGGATCGCCTCGGTGGCCGGTACGATGAGTGTCGGGGCATTCACGGCATGCACCCCTTCACGTCCGGTCCCGGTTGCGCAGATTCACGGTACGGCGGATGGCATTGTCAGTTACAACGGCAGCGCACAGGGAGGAAAATCGGTGGATGAAGTGGTCGCCTTATGGGTATCGAATAACGGTTGTGCATCATCCCCCGTAGTTACACCTTTACCGGATATCAACACCACTGACAATTCGACGGTGGAGTTGTCTCAATATTCACCTTGTAACGGAGGTGTAGAGGTCCGTCTTTACAAAGTCATCGGTGGTGGGCACCAATGGCCGGGTACGACTGCTATTCTCGGCGGACTGGGCACCATCAACCGCGACATCAATGCCAGCGGTGAGATCTGGAAGTTCTTCTACGGGAAATCTTGCGTGAACAACACTACAGATCTGCCTGAACTTCCCGTTCAATCACAGTTCACCCTGAATACGGTTCAGGAGGGCTACCTGTACGAAGTACAGAACGCAGATCATGCATTGTCCTTCAACTGGTCACTTCACGATATCTCAGGCCGGTTGATTTCCGAGGGAAATGGCCGAAGCGGTTGGCAGTTGAACCGCGGAAATCTGAACACCGGTGTGTACATGCTGAGCATACGGTCCGGTAGATCCCTTCAGACCTTCCGTATTCGCTTCTGAGTACCATGACACCCCAACCACACGGTTCTTCCAATTTTCTCGACCGTGCCCTTCGGATGTTATCCGTGCTGGCATTGATCGCCGCTTCGGTCTATGTCATCGCACCATTCATCAGCATCCTGGTCTGGTCCGTTGTACTTACCATCGCCCTGTATCCAATGCACAAAGGGCTGCGCGATTTTCAGTTGAAACGTTTTCGCGTAGGCAGCGCACTTTCAGCCTTGCTCATCATTGCATCCACCTTTCTGCTGATCATCATTCCATCCATTTGGTTGTTGACCTCCACAGCGATGACCGCTCGTGAATATATCGCCTACCTGAACACAGCAGGTGGTATTTCCATCCCTCCTCCCGATCCCAGACTGCTTGAATGGCCGGTTGTCGGTTCTTTCCTGCATGGTATCTGGCTCCGTGCTTCAACCGATCTTCCCGGTCTGCTTCTTCTTTATGAGAAGCAATGGAGCGCCCTGCTCATCGGTATCGCTTCCTCGGCTGGGGGAGCTGCAGTAAGCCTCGTTTATTTCATGATCGCCCTTGCGTTGGCCGGTTTTCTCCTTCACCACTCCACCGGTCTCGAACGCGTGGCGCGCGGACTTCTCAAGCGGCTTTCCGGCGACCGATCGGAGGAGATCGCTGCCCTGATGGTGAACACGGTTCAAGGAGTGATGAAGAGCGTCGTAGTCGTTTCCATACTGCAGGCACTGCTAGCCGGTATCGGATTCGTTGTTGCGGGAATTCCGCTGGCAGGAATCTGGACAGCGGTTTGCCTGATATTGGCTGTGATGCAGGTGGGTGTCTTGCCCGTAGCGATCGGAACGATCATTTATGCATGGTTGAATTTTGGAACAACAGGAGCCCTACTATTCACCGTCTGGATGCTGTTCATCGGCATCATCGACAACCTGATCAAACCGTTTTTGATGGGGCAGGAGGGAAAGACTCCGGTTGCTGTCGTGTTTTTCGGATCCATCGGAGGATTCATCGGAATGGGCTTCATCGGCCTATTCATCGGCGCGGTGCTCCTCGCCGTCGCCTACGAATTGATGATGGACTGGGTTCAGGAAAAAATCTGATTCGGTTTTTCGATACGGTCCACCTGTACTTTTGGAAGCCGGATAAAAAAGGTGGTTCCTTTCCCGACTTCTGTTTCAAAGCGCACATCTCCACCCATGCCTTCGGTCATGGCTTTTACCATTACCAGGCCGAGTCCCGTACCCCCCGTCTTGGTTGTGAAATTCGGAATGAACATTTGCTTTTGTTGCTCAACCGGGATTCCGATGCCATTATCGGCTATTGCTATGGTTATGAAATCACTTCCGTCAATGACGGATAGATTGATTTGTCCGGGCCGGTTCTCCGGAATCGCCTGTAAGCTGTTTTTGACCAGGTTCCCGAAAATCCGAAGTAGCTGATCCTTGTCGCCGCTGACCATGCAGGTGTCCGGATGCGCGCCGAGACTGATCCCTGTCCCTTGGTCGTTGCCATAAAGTGCAATAGTGTTTTCAAGGATAGGGATCAGGTTTAAAGTCTCCATTTCCGGTCCCGGTAGTCGTGCGAAATCGCTGAACGCACCTGCAATCCCTGCCAGCGTGTCGATCTGTTCCACCAGGGTATTGCATATGCGGTTGATCCGTTCGGGCCTGTCGGGGCTGTCTTCTTGCAGGCTACGCTGAAGGTGTTGAATGCCCAGCTTCATCGGTGTCAGCGGATTCTTGATCTCATGCGCCACTTGACGCGCCATCTCCCGCCATGCTCCTTCGCGTTCGGAGCTTGCCAGTTTTTCGGCGCTGCGTTGCAGCTGGTCAAGCATACGGTTGTAGGACTCGATCAGTTCACCGAACTCATCGCGCGACTTCCATTCCAGAGGCTTCAATTGCCCAAGTCTTGTTTCACGCAGGTTCTCCTGAAGCAGTTGTAACGGCGCGGTGATACGTCCCGATATGGCGAAGGCAATGAGTAGAGCGACGCTGAAAAGGAATACGTAAAGATTGATCAGAGCGACAAGAAAATCCGAAATGTCCTGCTTAAGCTCGGTCTCCCGGTCATAGAACGGGATGTTCAGGTAGCCGATGATGGTGTTTTGCGCGTTACGGATGGGCTCATAGGCCGAGAGATAATCCAATTCTCCTATCTGTTCCGTTTGGTCGAAAACGGTTTGCTGTCCAACCGTTAGTGCGCGGAACGCCTCCCGGTTCATAAGTGATGCCTGAAGTCCCTGCTGGTAGATACCCGGTTGTGAAGTATAGAAAAGGAATCCATCCCGTCCGAAGACATTGAAGTCGGCTTTTGTGGATGTAGCTATCCGTTCCAGCGCGAAGAGGGTGTTCTCTTCCGCATCTCCCCGAAGATTGTCAAGATTTCCGGCGATTTCACCGGTCATGTTCTGCAACTCTTTCAGTCGCTCATAAAGATGCTGCACCTGCATGTCACGGTAATTTCTGACGAAGAAGGCGATGGTGGCGGCGCCGAGCAGTAAAAGTGTGAATGTCACCATCGTAAGCACACCGGCCTGCAGCCGGTTTCGCAGGGACGGGGCGAAGCGTAATCCCTGTATGGCGACATGACGGATGGTGATTCCGCCAAGGAAGGAGATGCCGTAGAATGTGAATAGATAGGAGAATAACGTGATCCAACCGGTCCATCCGTAATCCGGGGAACTGACGATCACCAAACGGTCACCCTGTCTGTAAAAAAGATGCTGCATACCGTCTCCGCCGGAGAATACCATCTCTCCTGTTCCGGTTTTGGGGATACGATACGGGGCGTCTGTTTGATAGTAATTGAAATCCCCTTGCTGCGACACCAGTTTTCCCTGCTTGTAGAATGCATAGGAGTAATTGCCTCTCTCAGTATCCGATCCAAGCTGATCGCTCAACAAGAGGCTGGGCAATCTTCGCTCCTCAGCCCCTCCACTCCTGTCGGTGAGGACTAGCGACAAGGTGCCTGAAAGGATGTTCCTGTAAAGGATCGGTATCAATAAGGAATATCCAGGTTGACCTTCGTCATTTCGGAACGAGGCAGGTTCTATTCCCCCTGTCGGAAATCGTTTACGAAGTGCGTCAATGTTCCAGCTTGGGTCGCCGGAAAGGTTGACTGGCTTATCGTTCTTGTCAAAAAAGCGGAACGAAGCTTCATAACGGCTCAGATACCCCCCCAGGTGGTTTTTCCGGATGTGAGCGCCGGCGGCATTTATGGCATCTGCCAATTGGTCTATGCCTGGCGCCGGCCCGCTAAGAAATCTTCCAAGCAGGGAGTCTTTGCCGATGTTCTCAGCGGTTTTTTTAAGAAGGAATTCCGTGATTCCGTCCCGTTCGCTATCGAGTTTCCGGGCAAAGAGCATCCGTTCCTCCTGCTCCCTTTGGGTATTCAACTCCTGCAGGGCCTGTGCCGAATAAACAGCCAGCAAAAGCAGAACCGGTACCGACACGCTGAATGACGGGATCTGTTGTTCTTTCTTCCTCCTGATGAGTGAGGTGAACACCAGGGCATTGAGCAACAGCCATGTAACCGGGCTATAAGGTGTTTCTTGAAAAAAACCGGGTTGAAACTTCCAAAAAACAAGGCCCAGGCCTTGCGGAAGGATCCATGCCAGTAAAAAAGACAACCATCCTTTTTTGAGAAGGGGTGACAGGCAGGCCGCCGTTGCATCGGCAGCGAGATACAGTGAGATCAACAGGATCATCAAGCCTGTTAATCCGGCAACGGTGTACGAATTCAGTGAGAAGAAGTCGCGGATATCGAAGGCGAGCTGGGAATTCAGAACAAGGCCGGTGAAAAATCCATGAACCACGATGGACAAGAGAATGGCAGCTGCCGACCAACCTGCAGCCAGCATGAACACGCGTCCTGATCCCGTTGTTGATGAATTCCGGCCAGACAGCCTGTGCAGGAAAAGCATCGATATAAGGATGATCCCGCAGGTGATCAGCATGTCGCCTAGTGAGTTCAACAATAATCCGCTGGCGTAATGAACCGGATTGAACAATTCGAGTCCTGCTACGGATGCCGGCCAACCGTTCAGGTCCGTCCAGATGCGCACGGCCCAGGCGCCGGCCACCAGCAGTCCTGCGGTTGATCGACTGATTTGGCTCACCAGATCAATCATCAGGATCAATAACGAAGCCAGAAGCACCACAAACCACAGGTCTTCCGTTTCGTCCGGACCCCGCGATACGACAGGTTCCTGAGCGACTTTCAGCACAAGGGATCCACGGTGGTCTTCCAGCGAGGTCGATCCATCATCTCTTATACCGCTTGCAACGGGTTTCCAATCCGATCCCAGCCCGATCAGCGGGTGAAACCCATTTTGCAGATACTGGTTTTGCAGCGAGTAGCCGGTATAGATCCTCAACATGGTCAACAGGATTCGGCCTCCGCTATCCTTTCTCACGACATAGTACCATCCGTT
>JAULUX010000226.1:512-6135 GCA_032111385.1 Bacteroidia bacterium | reverse complement strand
AAGTCCGTCTCTACGGAATTACCCGGTGATCAGGAATTTATTGTAGGAAAGGAATATCGAATATTAACTCAAGAGGAATTGAACAAGATGATGGGGGGCGGCCGTTAAGGTCCGGTCCGTCTTTTTTTGGAAAGGGTATGAAGGTTTATTTATTGATTGCGGTAGGGTCAGTATTGACTTTGTTTACGATTGGACTTAGGTTGAACCGGTTCTCCGGAAATGAGGACTCCTGGTTCGCTTATCGTAGCAGTCTGGCCCGGAAAAATGACGACACCTGGTACGAAGGGAATCAATTTGCCGGTCGGATGTTGATGCTTTTTTCAGTGCTGTTGATTGCATTGGTCCTTTTCTTTTTTCTGAATCAATTTCCTATTCGGCTCATTGTGTATGGCTTGGGTGGAGGCCTTTTGATCACATTGGTCGCTGTTTGTTTTCTGACCGAAAGGTACTTGCGTGATATTTTTTTCAGAGACGGAAAGCGTAAACCGAAGTTTTAAGCACCGGCTGCTCCGTCGATGCAACGGGTCTATTCGTATTTTTACTTCTTCTGACCGTATTCACCATTCATCATGAGACCATTCCTGTTGTTTTCGTTTTTGTTTGTGTTGATGCTCGCCCTCCAGGCAAACGCAGCTCCCACCCGCTATTCACTTTCTTTCCCCGAGGCGCACACACATTATGTCGAAGTAGAAATGGAGGTCAAGCCTGACCGGCCCGGTGATTTGGATTTTAGAATGCCCGTATGGGCCCCCGGTTCCTACCTTGTCAGGGAGTTTGGCCGTCATGTGGAGTCCTTCCGGGCCTTCGACATGCAGGGGAAGCCGCTCAGACATATCCGTGCCAACAAGGATACATGGAGGGTTCCTTCTGTCTCCCGTCAAGGTGTTTTGGTTCGCTACAAGGTTTACGCCAACGAGCTCACCGTTCGGACCAGTCATGTGGACGACAGTCATGCCCACCTGAACGGTACCAGCGTGTTCATGTATGTGCAGGGTATGATCAATCAACCCTGCACCGTGCAGGTCAAGCCCTATCCCGGTTGGCGGGTGATCTCGGTTGCCCTTGATCCTATTCGAAAGGATGACCCCTGGACGTTGGTGGCGTCCGACTACGATAAGCTGGTGGATGCCCCCTTCGAGATCGGAAACCACACTGTTTTTGGTTTTAATGCTGCTGGTGTTCCGCACGAGGTGGCCATGGTTGGCGAGGGCAATTACGATTCGCTGCGATTAAAAAAGGATATGGCAAGGATCGTTGAATCCTGTACGGAGATTTTCGGTGAAAACCCCTGTAAGCGCTACGTGTTTATTGTGCACAACCTGGTCTCCGGTGGCGGAGGACTGGAGCATGAGAATTCCACTACGCTGCAGACAACGCGCTGGAGTTATTCCTCCGAATCAGCTTACCAGGGATTCCTGAGTCTTGTCGCACACGAGTATTTTCATTTGTGGAATGTCAAACGGCTACGTCCTCATCCACTCGGTCCCTTCGATTATTCCGCAGAGAATTATACGCCCTTGTTGTGGCTCGCAGAAGGCTTTACCGCATATTACGACGACCTGATCGCCTACAGAAGCGGATTCTATACCGAAAGCGAGTATCTGAACGCCCTGGCATCTTCCATGTCTTATTGTACCAATATTCGGGGTGGCTCCTACCAATCTCTGGCCGATGCGAGCACGGAGGCCTGGATCAAGTTTTACAGGCCCCATGAAAACTCCTCCAACTCATCGGTTTCCTATTATACCAAGGGGGCCGTCGTCGGAGCCCTTTTGGATATGAAAATCATTCAGGCGACTGGAGGAAAAAAATCATTAGACGATGTGCTTAAGGCCATGTATGAACTCTATTACAAGAGGCTCAACAGAGCATATACCGAACAGGAGTTTATTGGAATGGCCGAAAAGGTAGCTGGTGTCTCATTGCAGGATTTTTTCGCCGGATATGTGAACGGTATCGAGCCGCTGCCCATGGAAACAGTCCTGAAACCGATGGGGCTCGTGCTGAAGGACCTTAACGCTGCTTCGGGTCCATCAACAGCCTGGACCGGCCTGACCACTTCTTATGCATCCGGTAAATTGACAGTGACTTCCGTTGAGCGGAATTCCCCCGCTTGGAATTCTGGTATTTCTGTCAATGATGAGTTGATCGCCATCGATGATTTCAGACTTTCCGATGACCTGCCGAAATTCATCTCTATGCGGAAACCGGGAACTACGGCGAAGTTTATGGTCTCACGAAGCGGAGTGATGAGGGCGTTTGCCCTGAAGCTGGAAGGCACACCCCATGTCAAATACGCTCTTGAAAAAGCTTCCGGTAGTGACGGATCCTCTTTGGATTTGTATGCAAAATGGTCCGGTAAATCCGCATTGGAAGTCAAGGATTGAGTATGACGAATTCCGTCCTACGGTTCAAGGACCGGCCTTGCTCGCCGGAATTATCCGCTACGGGGCGGCTCATGCCGAAGCCTTTGTAGGAC
This sequence comes from Bacteroidia bacterium, assembly GCA_032111385.1. GTDB lineage: Bacteria > Bacteroidota > Bacteroidia > AKYH767-A > OLB10 > JAJTFW01. Next base: position 3,656 of record JAULUX010000226.1, on the reverse strand, counting down.
AACCTTGCCGATTGTATGCCGTTTTCAATTAAAAATTGATAAACGCGTTTGGCCCGCGCTTCGCTGAGCATCAGATTTTGTTCTGCATTTCCGATGTTATCGGTATGGCCATGCACCTCCAGTTTCATGGTTGCATTTTCCTTCAAATAATCGGCGAAATCACGAAGCACCGTTTGGTCTTGCCTCGTCAGTTCGGCGGATCCTGTCTGGAAAAGGATGTCGTTCAAGCGGTGGGTGCTTCCTTTCTCATTGGGCCGTATCCGAAAATCGACTTTTTTTGGCTCAGGACCGGCACTGTCTGCTGAAGAGAAATAGGAGGAGGTATAGGCGAAGCCCTTCTTCTTGACTGTCAGTATGTAGTCGTCATCAAATAAGACAACCGATGCGAATCTTCCGCTCACACTGTCGTAGACGACCTCGGTGACTTCCTGCGTGTTTGCGTTTTTCAGTTGTAGGGATGCGGCACCGGGGGGGGCGTCATCTTCGCCTTTCAATTCTCCCTTGATGAATAAGACTTTGTCGGGTCTGGCGTGTTCCGGCAGTTCAAAAGAATAGATGTCATAGCCACCTGCGCCTTTGATCTGATTGGAAGCGAAATATCCATTTCGGCCGTCTGTGCTCACAAAAAATCCCAGTTCGTCGGCCTCGGTATTGATTGGGTAACCGATATTGACCGGACTCGAAAAACTACCGTTCGCCTGTATCTTACTCATGAAGATGTCATAACCGCCCATGCCCGGATGCCGGTCGCTGCTGAAATAAAATGTGCGGTTGTCGGGATGGATGAATGGTGTTTTTTCGTTGCCCTCCGTGTTGATGTTCCCTTCCATAGGAACTGCCTTGCCCCATGTACCATCGGCAGCTTTGGTACTGACGTAGATATCACTTGTTTGATTGACGGAGTCGCGGATGGTCACGAAAAAAAGCTTCTTGCCGTCTGGCGTGATGCAAGGTTGGCTTTCCCAACGTTCCGGATGATTGACGCCGACCCCTACACTGCTTGGTTCAGACCAGCTCCCGTTCGATTCATCACTGGTGTAGATATCGAAATTCCCGTTTTTATTGACGGTGAAGAATAGATGGCGATTGTCAATGGTGATAGTTGCTCCGCCCTCGTTGTTCGATCCTGCCTTGTTGAACGGCCATGGCATGGGTTCTCCATGCTCAAATCCTCCGTCTGATTTCTTGCTGATCATGAATTTCTCGACACTAACAGGGGTGAGGGCTCCTTTTTTCTGTTCCTCAAAGCGGCGAGTGAAGAAGCACAGGTCCTGGTCGGGGGAGATGATGGCCAGGTACTCCGGATCCGGACCGCATACACCCGAAAGCGGCTTGGGATCGAAAGGGACAGGCTTCATCATGAAACCCGCTTTGGTGATTTTCTGTTCGGCGTCGCGTGCGTTTTCCTCCTTGACTTTCGGGAAATCCAAAAAGGAGCGGTAGTATCGGATGGCTGCTTCGAACGACTTGGTCTGGAATAGTTGATCGGCTACCCTGTAGTAGATGTCAGGGTTGATATCTGGACACAACTCGATCAGCTTGATGTAAGCCTTGACCATCTCTTCGTCTTTACGTGCTTGCCAGGCGGCATCGCCCCATAACTTCCAGGCATCGGCATAAAGTGAATCCTCGCTCAGCGATTTCTCACAAAGGGCTTTGATGGCCGGGAATGGCTTTTTGTCGTTTCGTGCTTCGCGCGCCTGCTCCAGGTATTTCTCCGCTTTCTTTGAGGCAGTCGGTGGACAAATGTTTTTTTTCTGACCGTAGACCGACGAGTGGCAGCACAGAAACAGGAGCGCGATAATTCGGATATAGCTTTTCACAATGAATCAAACCAAAGGTTAAAGATCGTCATGTGTTCTGCCTGGTTTGATTCCCGATCGTGTGTGATGTCAACAATCGGGCGGTGCATAAAAAAAGACCGACTTTTTCGGAAGTCGGTCTTTGATAAGAGTTCGAGCAACGTCGGGTTACCGCTTCACCACTCGGGTTTGGTAAACACGCCCGTCGGGACCAATGGCGCGGATCTGGTAAAGGCCGGTACTCCAGTCCTGGCCGAGTTCCACTTGCTTTTCATCGGCTGCGATACGGAACGATTGGCAAAGCTTTCCGTGAATATCATAGGCTTCAATGGACGCTATTTCAACTTCCTGGGGAAGACGAATGCGCACGGTATTGTTGAATGGGTTAGGGTATGCAGATAAATTTCCGGCGACGGAAGCATCCTCCTGCAACCCTACGAAACTGGTCACTTCAAACTTATCCAATCCGCCTTCCACGATGTTGAAGACCGGACCCGGGTCGCCCACATCTACAATCAATTGCATGGTTGCAGTGGGTGCGATGAGCGAAGCAACCTGGAATCCGTGCGTTTGCCATTGCGAAGAAGAGGCGGAGGGACCAAGTAGTTCTATCGGTACCGTATTCAGTCCGTTGCTGATGAAGATCTTCATGGAGTCATCCGGTAAGCCGTTGGTCAGGCCGCCGTTGTAAAACCATCGGTCATAGGTGATCAGGGGATTGACATAACCCGTCAGGTCGAATACGGGAGAGGTCAGAATGGTGCTGCCCTGGTCCACATCGTTGTCCCATGCGCCTCCGCCACCGTTGTCGGTGATCATTGCAGTCGATCCGCAATCACCACTAACATCGTTGCCCGGATTGGCAGTGGCTCCCTGGTTGGTGGTGGTGGCAATAGGTACTCCGCGCCCCCAAACGTTGCCGGAGGGACCGCTGACACCCCATCCGAAATCGAGGGAGAAATCATCGTAATATCCTTTGGCAAGGGAGAACTGCAGAGGTGAGGTGCCGTTGATGTTCTGGCTGTTGATACAGGTGGTGCGGTGACCCCAGTGACCCACGGTGATGTCATACACACCACCAAAGAAACCGGTAGCGGTGAATTCTCCGTTCACGTCGGTGGTCAGCGTGTAATCGAACTGGCTGTTGGCGACATATACCGAAGCGCCTTGGATCGGATTGCCTGTTCCGGCTTCGGTTACGGTACCCGTTACAGTGATGGTGGGGAACACCGTGCTCAACTGCACGTTGAGGTTATTGACCACGCCGTTTTGCATGAATACACCATTGATGATCTTGGTGACGTAGCCACTCTTGCTGAATTGTACATCGTATGTGCCTGCG
>JAULUX010000226.1:0-502 GCA_032111385.1 Bacteroidia bacterium | reverse complement strand
GTTCAAAGGCGACCCCGTGGCGCTGTCGGTGACAAGGCCTTCCAGGTAACAACCGCGTACATAGTTCGGCGTGAGTACGAAGAGTCCGTTGTTGATGTCGGAAGCGACGATGGTACCGGACGGCAGATATGGATAAACGCCCCAGCATCCGCTGAATCCGTTTCCGCTGCCCTGGAGATAGGTGTCGAAGGTGCCGGTCACGATCATGTTGTCCGGCCGGCTTACATCCACAATGGCGATGCCGTCCTTGTACCAGCTTACCACCTCATAGTCGTTGATCGTATGCGTGTTGTGAACGATCGATCCGGAACCCGGGGTGACCTGGATCCGGTCGAGCTCGCGGATGTTGTTCAGATCGGTGATGTCGTAGGCGCCCAGGAAGGAGTTGGAGTTTTCGTCGGTGGTGAACAGGACGGAACCATTGTCGTTCAGCCAGGTGTTGTGTGTGAATTGTGTGGGTGTGAGCTGGGTGGCCAGCAATACCGGATTGGATTTGTCACTC
>JAULUX010000225.1:0-10616 GCA_032111385.1 Bacteroidia bacterium | reverse complement strand
GGGTTGCAATGAATACACTGCCGATACCCAATTCGGCGACCAGTTGCTTTTCGAAAACCCGTATTTGCAATTCGTTTTTTCGGGCGGAAACAATGGAAGCGGCAACTGCAACTATGGTGCGGGTGCCGGCTGGGGAAACATTACCGGTGGCTACAAGCAAGGAAAGAATGTCATCGCCTGCGGCAACCTGGATCCACTCGAAGTGCTCGACAACTCCAGCAGCCGCGGTCCCGCCGCCGATGGCCGGATCAAACCCGACATCTGTGCCAACGGCAAAGACCAGATGAGCACCGACGAGAACAACACGTATCAGGTCGGTGGAGGAACATCTGCCGCATCACCGGGAATAGCCGGGATCTTCGCGCAATTGTACCAGGCCTACAAGGAAATGAACAACACCGCCACCGCTCCTGCCCCGCTCATCAAGGCGGCTCTGCTCAATACTGCAGAGGACATTGGCAACCCCGGACCGGATTTTACCTACGGTTGGGGTCGAGTGAATGCGCTCCGTGCCATTCGAACACTCGAAGAAGGGCGCTACCTGCTTGACAGTGTTTCACAAGGAACGATTCAAACGCATACGATATCCGTACCCGCAGGCACTTCACGCCTTAGGGCCATGATCTACTGGGCCGATCCGGGCGGTTCACCTACGGCAGCCGTATCGCTGGTCAATAACCTCGATTTCAGTCTGACAGACCCCACCGCCACCACCTGGAATCCGTGGATACTTGACCCGACTCCCGTCGCTGCAAACCTGAGCGCCCCTGCCATACGCGGCGTGGACAGCCTCAACAACATGGAGCAGGTCACGATCGATAACCCCTCCCCCGGCGACTATACGCTTACCGTTAACGGCTATGCGGTGCCGTCAGGTGTTCAACAGTATTATATCGTGTGGGAGTTCCGCAATGAGGAGCTGACCGTGACCTATCCCAATGGAGGAGAAGGTCTCGTACCGGGACAGACGGAAGTGTTGCGCTGGGACGGAGAGCGCGACCAGGGAGATTACCTGTTGGAATATACCGCTGACAACGGAGCGACCTGGAACACCATCGCTGCCGCCGTGCCTCAGAATGTACAACAATACAACTGGACCGTGCCCAACACCGTATCCGGAGCCGTGAAGGTGAAAGTAAGCAGGAACGGATTCAGCGACGACAGCGACACTTCCCTCGCCATCATCAACCTGCCTACCGGTATCACGGTGGACTGGGCCTGCCCTGACTCTGTCAAGCTTTCGTGGAACGCCGTGAACGGTGCAGCAGGTTACACTGTGTATAAGCTCGGCCAGAAATTCATGGAACCGGTGGCAAGCTCCACCAACACATCGGCCATCGTGACGGGAACCAATCCCAATTCGGGTTATTGGTTCAGTGTCAGCGCCACAACGGCCGAAGGCAATTCCGGACGACGTGCGAATGCCATTTACAAGGCCCCGGGGGCATTTGCATGTCCCTTGCCCTTGGATGCCGAACTTGCCGCTTTTGGAAGTCCGGCTGCGGGAATTCTGCTCGACTGCCACGACAACTCGGCCGTACCGGTAAGCGTACTTCTCGAGAACACCGGACAGAATCCGCTCACCGGCATACCGGTATCCTTCATCCTGAACGGTAATCCTCCGATCAACGAAACATTCACAGGAACCCTTAATCCCGGCAGTACACAACTGTTCACTTTCAGTTCCACCATCGACCTTTCCCTCACCGGAACCTATGCCCTGCAAGCCTGGGCCGAATATCCCGGCGACATGAACCAATACAATGACACGGCACTTTCTGAAGTGGTGGTGATAGGCGGACAGTTGATGCCACTTCCTTTCATTGAGGATTTCCAGTCGGCCACACCGTGTGCGACCACCAGCGACTGCGAGACTACCGTATGCGCATTGCCGAACGGATGGACCAATGCCACCAACCTGGACCAGGACGACATTGATTTCAGGACACATTCGGGAGCCACTCCGACTACGAATACAGGACCCGACAATGACCATACCCTTGGTACTGCCGCCGGGAAATATGTCTACCTGGAATCTTCTGCTTGTTTCCAAAAGGCAGCATTGTTGATCACACCCTGTATCGACCTCAGCAATGCCGCTTCCCCACAGATGATCTTTTGGTACCACATGAATGGAGCCACCATGGGCGAGCTGCATGTGGACATCTTCTCTCAAGGTTCCTGGACCAACGATGTCATCCCGGCGTTCTCGGGAAATCAGGGTAACCAATGGCTTCAGGCCGTTGTCAATCTGATTCCTTGGGCGGGTGAAATCGTGAACATCCGTTTCCGTGCAAAAACCGGCAGCAGCTTCACTTCTGATATCGGATTGGATGACATCAACATCGTAGAATCATCGGCTCCTCCTGTTCCTGCCTTCTTGGTCAATAGTCAGACGGGTTGCACCGGCAAGGTGTTCGCTTTCACCGACCAAAGCCTGAACAGTCCTACCGCATGGAACTGGGCCTTCACTCCTTCCACGGTCACCTTCGTGAACGGCACCTCTGCAACATCACAAAACCCACAGGTGGTATTCAATGCTGCCGGCTCATACGATGTTACGCTCACGGCCACGAATCCTTTCGGCGGATCGACAGTGACACAACCTGCCCTCATGCAAATCCTCGCACCGGCCGCTGTACCATTGGTGGAGGACTTCCAAAGCGGCACCTATCCTCCTGCAGGATGGAACATTGAAGATGCCGGCGGTGCTTTCACATGGCAGGATGCGGCCGGCGTACCCGGAGCATCGGGAAGCCCTACCAATGCCTCCTACGTCAACAATTTCGATTACAATAACGTCGGAGCGGAAGATGCGTTGCTGACCATGGAATTGGACCTTCAAACTGCACTTACCGCACATCTGACTTTTGATGTGGCTTACGCACGATACAGTGCGACTTACAGCGACAGCCTGCGCATCGATATTTCCACCGACTGCGGGCAGACCTGGGTGCAAAACGTTTACTACAAGGGAGGAGAAGACCTGGCCACCGTACCCGATCAGGGAGCTATCTGGACACCCACTTCCGCAACCGAATGGAGGAAAGACACGGTTTTGATGAATTCCTGGATAGGAAACACTGTAGTTGTACGATTCGTCAACATCAACGGATACGGCAACAGCCTTTACATCGATAACGTGAACATCGACGCCCTGGTCGGCATGGACGAATCCGCCCGGCTAGGTAACGTCAATGTCTATCCTAACCCGTCTTCCGGAATCTTCCGCCTCGAGATAAGCGGCGCAAGTACCGATCGGATGTCTTATTCCATCACGGATCTGCACGGGCGACTTCTGAACCAGGAGCGTATCCCGGCCGGCTCCGACTACAATGGACTGATCGACCTCCGTACAATGCCCGAAGGGGTCTATCTGCTCCGCCTGCAAAGCGATACCGGATCAAAGTCGTTCAAGCTCGTGAAGCTGTGATTGGTCCGGTTTGATTCTGGAATTCAGGTCTGTCGAAGGGAACACCCTTGTTATCCAAACAGTCATTCGGCCGATTGCTATCGGGTAGGCCGAAGGACAGGTAGGACTTTTTCTTTATCTACACAGCCCTTCGACAGGCTCAGGGACCAGATACCAGTAGACTACTTCTACCCTGAAGCAGTCGTTAAGGTAAGGTACTGGGACAGGGGCCTGGCAAAGCCCTATCTTTGCAGCATGGATTCCGTCAGACAACAGAAATACGCCAGACTCATCCAGAAGGAGCTCGGGGAGCTTTTTCAGCGTGAGGGTATGAATTGGTACGGGCCTCAGTTCCTGACAGTCACCCACGTGAAAGTGACTCCCGACCTGGGACTTGCCCGTGTTCACGTGAGTGTATTCAAGGCTCCCAAACCGCAGGACATCCTCAAGGCTTTGCGTCAACACAAGTCGGAGATCCGTCTTCAGCTGGGCCGGCGGATCGGCAAGCAGGCACGGATCATACCCGAATTGGAGTTTTTTATCGATGACAGCCTTGATTACGTCGAAAAAATGGAATCCATCTTCAAAAACCTCCATATTCCTCCGGCAGAGGAAGGTCAATCCGAATAACCACTACCACCGGACACACCCGGTCTTTTTGCTACTTTCGCCTGACATGCAGTACGATCCGATCAAGCGTAGGCTTGGCCATTTCTTCAACAGCAGCCCCTTCCTGCGCAAGCTCTTTTACCGCCTGCTCGACCTGTTGCTATTACGGGCCTGGCACGTCCATAAGGAGTTGAGGTCCTGGATGAAAACCGCTCCGGCCGATGCGAAGATTCTCGACGCAGGCGCAGGGTATGGACAGTACACGTTCTGGTTACACAACCGATTGCCCAAGTCCAACATCCTGGCCGTGGACGTCAAGGAGGAACAGGTGGCCGACTGTAACGGTTTTTTCAAAAGCATCGGGGCAGGCGAGCGTGTTCGATTCGCCGTGGAGGATCTCACCACATTCGTTAACAGCGGACAGTATGACCTGGCCTTGTCTGTCGATGTCATGGAGCACATCCTGGAAGATGTACAGGTGTTCAAAAACATTCACGCTTCTTTGAAGCCCGGTGGTATGCTCATCATCAGTACTCCCAGCGACCAGGGCGGATCCGATGTGCATGGAGAAGGGGAAGGATCCTTCATCGAGGAACACGTGCGTGACGGATACAACATCGGCGAGATCCAGGAAAAACTGCGCAGCGCCGGTTTCAGCAAGGTGGAGGCCCGTTATCAATACGGGTCGCCCGGGAAGATCTCCTGGCGCATTTCCATGAAGTATCCCATCCTGATGCTCGGGGCTTCCCGTCTATTCTTCATCATCCTTCCTTTTTATTACCTGATCGCCTATCCGCTTGCTTTTCTTCTCAATGCACTCGACGTAGCCGTGAAACATCCAACGGGCACAGGCCTTATTGTCAAAGCCATCAAATAAGCCTGAATGCGCGCGGCAAGGACTATCGCACGGCGCTATCTCTTCGCAAAGAAATCGCACCACCTGGTCAACTTCATCAGCTGGACCAGTATGGCCGGAGTTGCAGTCGGCACCTTCGGATTGATCGTGGTGCTTTCCGTTTTCAATGGATTCGGAAAACTCGTCGTCTCCCTCTATGATGCCTTTGACCCTGACCTTCGCATCGCTCCTGTTTCGGGAAAAAACATCTCGGTTTCGGATAGCCTTTTCCGTGATCTTGCTTCGGACCCTTCGGTAGCGCACGTGACTCCTGTGCTGGAGTCCATGGCATTGATCCGTTACCGCGAGCAGCAAACGGTGGTCACCGTCAAGGGTGTCGGGACCGACTATCTGAAAACCACCGGACTCTCGGAACACATCATCGCCGGGGAAGCGGTTCTTGAAGAGGAGGCCTCCGATTTTCTGATCGCCGGTTCACAGATCGCTTACCGCCTTGCCCTTCGACCCGAGGACCCTTTTCACCGTATCACCCTGTTCATGCCCAGGCCGGGAATCGATGCTTCAGCGATGTCGGTCGATCCCTCCTCCGCCTTTTCCGAACGGACCATAGTCGCTTCCGGAGTGTTCGGTATCCAGCAGGACTTCGACGCCCGTTATGTGATCGTTCCGTTGCGGTTCATGCAAGACCTCAGTAGAATGGAGGAGCAATTGTCCCATGTGGAAGTCAAGCTCAAGCCGGATACAGATCCACAGGAGGCCCGCACACGCCTTCAATCGGCCATCGGGGATCGCTTCGAGGTGAAGGACCGGTTCATGCAACATGCTTTCCTGTACAAGATCCTTCAAAGCGAGAAGGCCGCTGTCTATCTCATCCTTGCCTTCATCCTGATCATTGCCGCTTTCAATTTGTTTGGAACATTGGCCATGCTGATTCTCGACAAGCGCCGTGACCTGAACACCTTGTTCACGCTCGGTACCGATTTGAGGACGGCAAAGAAGATCTTTTTACTGGAAGGCTTGATGATCTCGGTGGGAGGTGCCGTAGCGGGCCTCGTCCTGGGAGCCATAGTCTGCGGAGCGCAACAGGTGTTTGGCTTTATCCGGTTGGGTGAGGGCGAAGGTTTCCTGACCGAAGCCTATCCTGTAGCCATGCAAGTCGGTGATTTCGGAATCGTACTGCTCACCGCAATGGCCATTGGCTATCTGGCCTCCAGTCTGACATCGCGCATCATGGTGAACCGTCTGGCTGATCCGCGACTTAACTAACAGAATGGCTATCCGAAAAATAGCCTACAAGGTATGAACAGGACCGGACCGTTTTGGGCGCTGGTCGCCTTGTGCATCCTTTGGGGGACGACTTATTCGGCTATCCGGACAGGAATGACACAGGGATTTCCTCCTTTCCTTTTCTCGTCGTTCCGTTACCTGGTGTCCGGTGGTATGATCCTGGCCTGGTTTCTGGTACGCGGAACCCTGGTGTTTCCGGGACGGGAGCAGTGGAGGCACATGATGATCAGTGCTGTTTTCATGTTCGTGCTGGGGAATGTGTTCCTGGTCATGGGTCAACGTACGGTACACGGTGGAATCGCCTCCCTGGTCAATGCAGGATTCCCCATCTGGGTGGTGCTGGTCACCCGCATCTGGAACCGGTCCGAGAAAACCCCTTTGCTTTCACTTTTGGGGATCACAGTCGGTTTCACCGGGCAATGGCTCATCTTCGACGAACACCTTGGTTCGGGAAGTACACAGGCCACGCTTGCCGGTCTCTTGTTCCTTCTGGCCGGAGTTATCAATGGAGCCCTCGGCAGTGTGTATATGCGAAAGCACCCTGTGGATCTTGATCCGGTTCAGACGGCCGGATGGCAGATGTTCATCTGTGGATTTTTAGTAGGCACACCCGGTCTATTGTTAGGAGAAACAACTTCACTCCCCACAGCCGCCAAACCATGGATGGCATTGGGGTATCTCATCGTGGTGGGTTCGGTCCTGGGCTACAGCCTTTTCGTGTATGCCTTGAGGCACCTTCCGGCCCAGCAGGTGTCTGTTTATGCGTATGTCAATCCCTTGATCGCATTGCTGACGGGCAATGTACTGATGGATGAACCTGTAAGTGGCAAGACCTTGTTGTCGATGAGTGTGGTGCTGGCCGGGGTTTTCCTGGTCAACGAAGGGATGAGGCGGATGCGGAAAAACGCTCAGTCCTGACTGCGCTTGGCCTCCAGGTAATACTTGATGGGAACCAGCAGCATCCCGAAGCATTCGCCTTGTTCTTTCCCTAAGTGCTTGTGATGCACTTTGTGTGCCTTGCGGATGGCGCGCATATAGGTGTTGTCGGTGCGGCGGAACAGTCGGAAACGCTGGTGGATGAAGACATCGTGCACCAGGAAATAAGCCAGTCCGTAAGCAGCAATGCCGATACCGATGAACAGGCGGATGTCGTTCCCGTTCATGATGCCGAGCATCATCAGGATGGCGCTGGGGATGGCGAAAATCAGGAAGAAGGCGTCGTTCTTTTCGAAGAATCCGGGCTCTGTCTGGTGGTGGTCCTTGTGGAGGATCCACAATAAACCGTGCATGACGTACTTGTGGGTGAACCAGGCTACGAATTCCATCGCGAAGAAGGTCACCAAGATGGCGAGGGCGGGGAGGAAGAACTGCATGATCCGAATGGGTTGGATTGCAAAATTAACAATCGGCTGCCGGGATTGTTCAATCGCCTCAGCTTTTTCCGGAAGGGTGAAGCAGGTGTTTAAAACGCTCGGCCAAGACCGGGTCTTTCAATAGTCCCAGTTCCATCACCCATTTCACCAGTCCGATGGTGGTTCCTTCGGGGCACAATTCCAGCATTTTCTTGCGGTGGCTTTCGACGGTTCTTGGGGAAAGGTTGAGGGCCTCGGCAATGGCATCGTTGCGAACGTTGTGGGCGACCAGGAAGGCGATCTCCCGGTAGCGGGGATGGCTGAGCAGGGCTTGTTCGGCAGACGAGGCTGTGCCGCGTTTGCGCGTGGACTGGTCGAGAAGCAAATGGCTGAGGGAGCCTGCCAGGTAGTATTTGCCCTCCATCACGTACCGCAGCGCCGTTTCCAGTTCAGACCGTTCGACCGACTTGGTCAGAAAGCCCAGGGCGCCCGCATCCTTCATCATGGTCAGGTGCTGGGCATCATCGAACATCGTTAATGCAATGACGTGAGTTTCGGGGAACTGCTCACGGACAAGGCGTGTGGTTTCTATCCCGTCCGGAGGTCCCATGCGGATATCCATGAAAACCACATCGGCCGGATCCTGACGAAGCAACCGGAGCACTTCTCCTCCATTGGTTGCTTCGCGGATAGGCATGGCCGGATCGATACTATGCAAAGCGAACATCATTCCGCTTCGAAAAACGGGATGGTCATCGGCGATGATCAGGCTCAGTGCCCTTCCTGTGTAATGATGAAGCATGCGGCTGAAACAAAGATCGCGTATCGAGGCGAAGATAGTACCAGGCCCCGTTTGAAAAATCAACGCATTCGTCCAGCATGCCACCCAAGCGCTTCACCCGATTACGTATGCTATTCAAACCCAATCCGCCTTTGGTCACCTGCTCCCGGCTTCGACCATTGTCGCTGTAGAACAGGCCGAGGCTATTCTCATCCAGGTTCAGGATGATGCGTATGTCCGTGCAGTTTTTGGCGTGCTTGATGGAATTGTGCATCAGCTCCGAAATGATTCGGTACAGGTCGGACTCCACCCCCTCTTTCCAGGCTTTGCCCAACGGGTCGTACTCAAAATGCAGTTTGATCCCCCGGTCTTGCTCCAGCGGGCGCCGGAAAGACTCCACGCAGTTCACCAATCCAAGCTTTTTCACCCGTTCGGAACTCAATTCGTTGACGGTCTGGCGAAGGCCTTCGTTCACGCGATCCATCTCCTTGCGGATCAACTGCAGGTTTTCCTGCATCGGTTCACTCAGGTTGGCCAACTCGAGCGTGCTCAGCCTCAGCCTGACCGATCCGATAACCGGACCGACTTCGTCATGGAGGTCTTCGGCGATGCGGTTACGTTCGGAGTCGATAGTGTCGATCACAGCCTGCAGTTTTTCGATCTCTTTTTCCTTCCGCATCCGGGCGTTGTACAAAAGAGCACCCACGAACAGGATAAGAACCAGTCCGATGACCAGGCTGACGAACAGGATCAGGAGGAATATCTGGTTTTCTGCTTCAGACATCGGAGGGCGAAGGCAAAAATCAGGTTACTGGTAATATTCACCCAGGAATGGATTTTCCAGGCCAGATTTCGGGTTTGGATGGAAGTTAGATCTTTCATTTCATAAACAGCATGGATCAGACTTCCAATCGAGTTATACAGAAGCAATCCGGTTACAAAAAGGAATACAGGGTCGCGTAGAAGCTGCACCTCTACTTTTCGGCTGCGGACTAGTAAGGTAGTTGCTGAAAGGATAATCATCAGTAATCCCCTGGGAAGAATGTGAGAAAAGGGTAAAACAGTAAGCGGAAAAGTATTGAATGTAGCTATCCAAATAACCAGGTAAAGGGCGGCAGCCAGTATGAACAAACGTTGAATTAAGCGGTTTTCAACCCAGAAGCTCATGACGAGCATATATGCCAGGCCTTCAATAAGTAAACTGATGTTTAATAACCAAACAGTGTTTCTGTGAAAACCCTTGGCTATCACCCAAAGTCCAAGTTCATTGAAAAACAAATAGACAAATAGCAAGACCACCGCTTGCCACACCCTGTTCATCCGCCCGAAAAAACTTAATCCGGTGAATGTTGGGAACCAGCTCGATACGGTTGATGCTATTAGCAGTAGCGGTATAGTATTCAAGTTGAAAAAAATAGATGGTTGAACCTGCTCAGCTGTTCAATGGGTTAGCTTCACTACACACGTCTGGGCATCCTATAGGATGATCCAGGCAAATCTTTCCTTCACCGATGATGTCATTTCCTTCGGCATCAACGCCCACCAGCACCAATGTGGGTGAATTATTCGCATCCAGGCCGTAATAGTAACGCAAGCCGACGCATCCACTCTGTTCAAGAAGCGCATTCAGGGCACTTTTTCCGAAATAGCCTCCGATACATTCTCCGGAGGAAATGCTGTCTCGGTAGCGCTCGGTAAGGATTGCAGCATCGTCAAAATCTATGTCGTGATTTTCGTTTCCGGTGAAACCCATGGTTCAGAAGTGGTTTTGGAGTTCCTGAGTGTGAAAATACACAGCGAACGTACATAACGATGCCTCAGAAGCGGGATTCACCCCCTGATTCCGTACCAACACGGACGCTTTTCAGTACTGGTACGGATGGATGATGAAGGCTGTTCAATAGAGTTTTGCATGGGGCATCTAAGGTAGCCACCAATTGAACTGATTCCTGAACCGCAAGCAAGGCGTCAGTTAGCTGGCATAACATCCAAACCACATCACCGAAATCCAGGGGGGCTCGTCATCCTGACTTTTAATACCATCACTTGCGGTTCGATGGTCATGGGATTGCGCTTTTGCTCCCTGGTTTTTCTGCTCCATTTTTAAGGAGGAGTGAATTTTCATCCTGTAAATTCCCGAAATTCGGGGACATACCAATTGACAACACCCATGAAGACCTGCATGTTCATCGTTTCTCTTGCCTTGCTCCTCTCCTGCAAGAATAATGTGCGACACAAGGATTATGGGAAGGATCCGGCGTTGTACAGCAAAAAATTCGTTTTGGTGGAGCTCAACGGCACACTGATCAAAACAAAAGG
>JAULUX010000224.1:0-5677 GCA_032111385.1 Bacteroidia bacterium | reverse complement strand
TCCATTATTTCATAATGAGCCTGCTGAAGCTGTTGTTCCCGGTACGGATGCGAAGCAGGTATGTTCCGGCCGGCAATTGGGAAGGAACAGGGAATTCAAATGTGTTCCCGGCGTCCTGAACAGTAGTGCCGGATACAAGCTGTCCCGTCAAGGTATAGAGATCGCACACAACAGCTTCTTTGAACGGGATCGCTGAGGTAATGAACAGGGTGGAACCCGATACAGGAACCGGATAGACGTTCAGATCATTCACGGCCTCCATATTATTCAGCCCCACTGCAAGGTCGTTGGTCAGACGAACAAAAACCATATCGTTCGTGCCAAGTGCGGCAAAACCGGCCACAAGGATTTTTCCATCTGCCTGGAGTGCAACCGCATTCGCTTCGTCGAAACTGGCACCTATCGGAATGATGGCATAGCCTGTTCCTGCAAATGTCGGGTCTAAGCTGCCTGTCGGAAGATACCTGGTCACCAGGAAATCACGGTTATTAAATGTGCCAAGACCGGACGTTCCCACACAAACGATTTTACCATCGGGTTGAATTGTAATTCCCAAAGCAGCGTCAATGGGGTTGTAATTGGCGGAAACCGTTCCGTTGGACCCAAACGTCGAAAGAACAACGCCGGTAGTGTCAAATCCGATTATCCCCAGATCGTAGCCGCTTGTACTGCTGATGCGTCCCGCCAGGTAGATCTCATTTCCGTTGATGGCCAGGTCAAAAGCAATATTGATGGTGGAGCCGATATATACTCCGTTAATGGCGAAAGTCGTGTCCAGGTCCCCGTTAGTATCAAATGCAGCCATCAGCACGTTATCGTTATTGTTCGTGTAGGAGCTGCCCGCTGCAATGATTTTTCCTGAAGGCATCACCTCCATGCACCGGAAGGTTTCATCCGCGGTGGAAGTCGTTTGTACAGCAGTGTATCCACCGGTACCAAATGTAGTATCGATGGATCCGTCCGGCATCAATCGCATCACAATTCCACTGCTGTAGTTAAACCCGGGAACACTGGAGTTGCCTGCCAAAATGAACTTGCCGTTCGGCAGCAAGGCGATGTCATATGCATAATCTTCACCCGCCCCCACCGGGATAATTTCAATGCCGTCGCCACCGCCAAATGTGTTATCAGGTGTACCGTCATTGTTAAGACGAACAACAATGAAGTCCGTATTGCTCGCGGTAACGGAATAGCCTCCACAAGCAACTATTTTACCATCGGGTTGAACAAGGACATCATAACCGAACACAGAGCCTCCGGCAGAGGCCAGGTTAAAAATGCCGTTGTTGGCAAATCCACTGTCGCGGCTACCGTTGGTCTTGAGCCTGCCGATCACAAGATCCGATGTGAAACCGGTGGTTGAAGTGATCCGGGCGACGCCCGCAAAAACGATTTTCTGATCAGGCTGAGTCGTAACAGCATAAACCACATCGTGCAATGTTCCGGGATTCAGCGTTGCAATGCCATCCGTATTAAAGGTGGTATCGAGCGATCCGGCTTGTGCGTTGAGGTTGGTGTTGATACACAGAAATACACATAGTGATGTAAGGATTTTTTTCATGTAGTTTTTTTGATGGGGTCAAATCTAAAGATATGCCAATGTAACCCCCCTTGTTTTTTTGAAATCATATGTGTCCATCTAATACCATTGATATTTATGAAATACATTCGAATACCGAATGAATCGAAGAACGGAAATTACACGATCGTGCAATCAAATATACCCAGGCTAATTTTTAAAGGACACAACATCTTCTGAATTTGATGGTATTTAAAAAATACAATTCCTGTTCAAATAGTAAAGGTTCAAAAACATTGTGATATATTGGTTTAGTGAAATAAGCCAGTGATGATGAACCTGGGCGATCATCGACAGAAGGCAGATGTCCGTCACAATTGTCGTAGCCGTTCTTTGTACTCGATAAAAGAAAAAGCCCTCGGTTTTCCGAGGGCTTTTGACTAAGTTATATGACTAAGGTGTAGTCAGGTTACAAATCAAGGCTTGGATTGGATCAGCTTTCCGGTCACTTGTTTACCATCGACAACGAAACGATAGATGTAGTTTGCGTACTGCTGATAGGGCATATTCATCTCGAAGGTGGTCACACCTGCTACCACTTTGCCGGTGTAAACAGTGCTGACTTTCTTTCCAAGCATATCGTACACTTCCAAAATCGCGCTTCCTTCCTGAGGCACATCGGCAACGAAGCGCACTTTATCGGTGAAGGGGTTCGGGAATACGTTCAGTGCGATTTCTTTTGGAGAATTGTTCAGGGTCCTGTTGTTGCTCTGGTCGAGGGGTTGATCCTGGGCATTCGCATCTTCGGGAACCGGAGGAGGTGTAGATCCGCAGTTGGAGGCGTTGCAAACAACGGCAGGCGACTCGCATCCGTTCGCATCCTTCACCATGATGCCGTTCACTGAACCGGCAGCCAGGTTCAGGAAGAAGGGACTGCTTTGGTAGCTCACACCATTGTTGATGCTGTAAAGCGTACCCGCACCGGTCGGACTCAGGAAGGTGATGCTGCCGGTGGCAGGACCGCACAACGAGGGCTCGACAATGCAGATCTGGGGCGCTGCGGGATTCGGATTGATGGTCAGTGTAACCGCTGTCCTGCCAAAGCTCTTGCAGGTGCCGATGGAAGCTTCGGCATAGTAGGTCACTGTTCCAACACTATTGAGTGTCGGACTTGCAACCGGACTTCCACCCGATGCTGCACTGAACCAGGCGATATTGCTTCCTGTAGCCGTAGCCGTTAGGGTTTGAACGGGAGCCTGGGCGCATTGTGTCTGATTTCCCCCGCTGACCGGGTTTGAAGGCGTGGGATTGATCGTCAGCGATACAGCGGTCCTTGATGCACTTTTACATACGCCGATAGAGGCTTCGGCATAATAGGTGATGGTTCCCACATTGCTCAGTGTCGGATTCACTACCGGACTTCCACCCGATACTGTGCTGAACCAAGCGATGTTACTTCCCGTAGCCGTGGCGGTGAGTGTCTGTAGCGGAGACTGTTCGCATTCCGATTGGTTGCCTCCGCTGACAGGGTTGGCAGGGGTAGGTTCGATGGTCAGTGTCACAGACGTCCTGCCAAAACTCTTACAAGCACCCAGAGAAGCTTCAGCATAGTAAGTCAATGTTCCTACGCTGCTTAAAGAAGGAGTTGCAACCGGGCTGCCTCCCGAAACTGTGCTGAACCAGGCGATGTTGCTTCCCGTGGCCGAAGCTGTGAGAGTCTGAACCGGCGACTGCTCGCATTGGGTCTGGTTTCCTCCACTTACCGGATTTGCGGGCGTTGGATTGATGGTGAGTGAAACGGGTGTCCTGGAGGCGCTTTTACATACACCGATCGATGCTTCTGCGAAGTAAGTTACAGAACCGACATTATTTAATGTGGGGTTAGCAATCGAATTACCGCCAGAAGAGGCATTGAACCAGGCAATGTTACTACCCGTAGCCGTCGCCGTGAGGGTCTGAATCGGAGACTGTTCACATTCCGTTTGGTTGCCACCGCTGACGGGATTTGCAGGTGTAGGTTCTATCGTCAGGATAACCGGAGTGCGGGTCGCACTGGTGCAGGTGCCCAGGTTGGCTTGTGCATAATAGGTCGTGCTGCCTACACTATTGCGGGTGGGGTTTGCAACCAGGTTGCCTCCGGAGGCTGCATCATACCAAGCTACTGTTGCACCTGAAACAGTGGTAGCTGTGGCGGTGAGGGTTTGTACAGGGGAGAGTTCACACTGGGTTTGATCTCCACCGCTGACCGGAGCCGGAGGCTGGTTGGTGGGAGGACCTATTGTTGTACTTCGGGTGGCTGAACAGTTGTTGGCATCGGTCACAATGACGCTGTAAGTACCTTCAGGCAGATTATTGAACGTGACGGATGTGGTGACGTTGTTGAACACCGTCGCACCAACGCGAACACTGTAAGGGCCTACCGAGCCGAAGGGGGCTACGGTAATCGAACCGTTCGAGGTGCAGGTGGCACTGGCTGTGGTGATTGTGCCATCCACGCCGGCGTTGATCATTAGCTCGGGCAGGGTTCCGCATTTCGGGTTGATAGTGGCGGTATTGCTCGTCAGCACATTGCAGGTGCTGCTGGGCGATGCATCGGTCCAGGCCAGATACAGGTTAACAAGCTTCAGCGATTGACCACATACATAGGTGAGGCTACCGTTGGAGAATGTAGTCGTAGCATTTTTCGGAACGGGCCCTACGCAACCGGAAATGGGCGAGGAGCTGGCCAGGGTTCCGTTTGCGTTGTAGATTTCAAGGGTGCCCCAATAGGCAAAAGCCGTCCGTGTGGAGCCTGTCTTGTTATTGATAGCCAGGTTCAGTCCGCGTGTTACGGTTGTTCCGGGTGTACATGTAAAGCAAGGCGTGGCCCCTGCCAAAGAAGCGGATACCAGGCGCAGGTCTTTGGACGTACAGGAAGTGGGAGGTGGAAAGGTCTGTGCGAATACAAAAGTTGAAGACAGAATGAGTCCACACAATGTGAATAACACCTGTAGTGGCAAAGGAGCAGGACGTTTTCGATTCGAAATCGATGTTTTTGAATTCAAGGGAAGGGTTTTTCGGATAGATTAATATTTGTTTTTATTTGATAATCAGATTATTGCGAACAAAAGTACACGGAATCATCGGGAATGGATACTCCTGCAAAATCGCATCAAACCCTGCATGAATTGGTGTATTATACCAAGAATTATAAACAGTTTACCAACAAAAGTTTTTGGAGGAAGGTAATTTCTAATGACAACACCAGCCTTTTGGCCGAAAGCTATCGGACCTCATGCTGCGGGTTTGTTCTCTTCCATCAAAAGTGGAAATCGTTTAACCGTTCAGCCCCTTTTCTTCCGAAAACCCGTGTCCAGCAGGCTGATCACCGTAATCATCCATCCCATCGGGTAAGGAAGCACCAAAAGCCCCCACCACCAGGAAAGGTTTCCTTTTCCAAATCCGCCCAACGATGAAAAAAAGAACAGGAAGAGAACGCCTGAAAGGATCATCCCGGATGCGGTGATGTACAGGCGCCTCCGTTGGTCGTTCGAAAAGTGCATTTGAAATGCGAGAAGCACACTTCCTATTCCTATCAATACGGAACCTTCCAGCGGATCAAGTGCGCCCAGTAGTAAAAGGGCAATTGCAAGGGCGCGTAAAACCCGATATCGGGGAGGGATGGAATCCATGCATTCAGGATTTGATGATTAAAAATAAAAAACAAGAGTAAAAGCTATTTCACGAAAGGCTTAGGTGGAAGGATTCAATCCTTACTTTTACGCGAGCACCAAATTCAACCTGCCCCATGGACCAGCATCCCCATTTTTTACAAGCCGCCATCGACGAAGCCAAGACCGGACTTTCCGAAAAAGGGATCCCCATCGGCTCCGTTTTGGTGGTGGATGGAAAAATAGTCGGCCGTGGCCACAACAAACGTGTGCAGGACAATGACCCGATCACCCATGCCGAAATCGACTGCTTGCGCAATGCCGGCCGGGTCGGCAGTTACAAGAATGCAGTGCTGTATTCCACACTCATGCCTTGCTATCTCTGCGCGGGTGCTGTAGTGCAATTCGGCATTAAAAAAGTGATCGCCGGAGAATCGAAGACCTTTCCCGGCGCCCGCGAATTCATGGAGTCACATGGAGTGGAGGTGATTGACATGAGCGACCCGGA
>JAULUX010000223.1:0-3206 GCA_032111385.1 Bacteroidia bacterium | reverse complement strand
ATTGGCAAAAACACTTTCCGGACAAAACCGGACTGCTCATCCACGGCGGTTCAAGCTCGCACGAGTTCAGTACTGCAATGGGAAGCATCGGCTGGAAAGAGGTAGGGGAGGTGTAGGGTTGTCTTTTATTTCCTTTGCAATCCATCGTTGAATTGGATACGACTTGGAATAGAAGTAGTGCTTCGAAATAGGTATGGTACAAGTACATCTGGCGCAGGTCATGAGTTAGTATACCTTCGGGGATCGTCAATCAGTGTGATCCATCTTCTCATACACCAAATCAATCTGCTGGTAGGGAAAACGCTTCATTTGCAAGGATAAGTCGCAGTGAGGAATTGGTTCATTGATTCAAATCGAGCTTGAAGCACAGCTCTTCCGCGGCGGTTTCTGGAAAGGGTATCCTTTCTGCTAATAGGTCTGTATCCTGTGCTGTAACCTTTATCTTCTCGCCCATTACTACCTTGAACCATCGTTCGCGATCCATCACGACCCGGTACATTTTTTCGTCTTGTGTTTCCCCAATGTACGGGTAATAAATGTGTATGGGCTTGTTGGTCTTTTCTGCCCGACAACCGATCCGGTCTACTCGTCCATTCCGTTGCTCCAACGTACTGGGGTTCCAGCACAAATCATGGTGAATGATGTACCTGCAATTTTGATGCAGATCAACACCCTCGGCCATTACACTGCTGGCGATGAGGACATCAGGAAAAAAGGGTGTGTTGAACGCTATCATGAGCCGTTCGCGTACCTCCTGCCGTACTGCACCGTTTGCTAAACGCACGTTGGGTAGCCGAGTAGTGGCTTCAGCGCCCTGTAGTTCTGAATCGCTGAACGACTCTTCTACAGTTTTACCTTTAATTGCACCGGTCTGTATACGACGCAAATGTTCCATGTATACCTTGCGCTCTTCTTCGCTTTTGCATTCTCTCGCTAAGAAATAAAAGAATCTGTTCAAGAGCATCCTGAAATCCTGGCCGCTGGCATCCTTGGTTGCAAACGAAGCTTCGAGCTCTTCTTCGTTGAATACCTGTTGCGTAAGCGGATAAAAACGTACAAGAAAAGATGGTGTTCGGATATAACGACGTACTGTACCCATTAATTCTTCCCTGTAAGGGACAAGCTCTGTGTAGTCCTGCAGCAACTCGCCCACGTAACTATCCAAAAAAGTCCTTAATCGGCCACTATCGAATCGGTCACCTATTCGATCGAGTTCCTCCAAAGCATCGTCTTCACTACACCCAATGTCTTGCGCAGCCTTTTGAACAATGATATGCCGCATCTGTTCCGAAATAGCCGTCCACAAAGCGTGTCCAGTGGCGATGAAATGACAAAACACAAGTACTTTTTCGCCCTTCAACCATAGTTCCGTGACTTTATTAACCGTTGCCTGAATCTTTGGATGAATGCGGTGACTACTGGTAATGTTATTTTTAAGAAATGTTTCGATTTCATTCAAATAGAAATCCTGACGTGGATCTGTTTGATCATTCTCCACCCAATCATCCGTATCAACCAGGCTTTCTAATTTTTGTTGGCGTGTTCTTAAAAAGGCATCAAAACTGGATGAGAGACCCTCAGCAAATACAGGCCGGGACTCGGGCGTGATGGCCGTGACCCGTGCTGCCAATAGGAACGGGAAAAGTGCTTCTCCCTGTAAAGTCAAACCCTGATCCGAATCCTTTAGGTTTTCATCAAGTATGGCCTGACCGCTTAGAACGGAACGTCGCTTGGTTTGATTATCGGAGAAAACACGGGAACGATGATGGCGTACTACCATCGGCTTGAGTTGCTCCTGTGCCGCTGACATGTATTTGTGTGCCAACAGATACTTTTCTAGAATCTGCTGGCTTCTAGTACTCATGCGATCGGGTTGCTCACGCAGGTTTCGCCACCAGCTTTCAACATTCAGTTCAACATCATCGATTTTTAGATCCCCTTTGCTAAGCTCTTGCCATTTCTTATCCAAGACTAGCGTAGCTCGTTGTGCCTGATCCAGTTTTTCGCATAATTCGTCCAACCTCTGTTTATAGCTGGCCGGGCCTCCCGGCGGAGCAACGGAAGAATTCCAATCAATTGCGGTAAATCGCTGCATCACATTGATGAGTTCGTTGTGCCCGAGCTGAAAAGGTGTGGCAGTTAGGAATAGCATACGCTCAAAAACCCGATTCAATTGTCCCCCAGTTGCTTGTTCAGCGTCTTCCTCCGATTGGAACAAACTGGCAAATCGAGTCGCAGCATTCTTCAGGTGATGTGCTTCGTCCAACACCAGTAAGGGTAAGCGTAGGTTGAGTTGTTGAATACACCTTTCCCAAATCCGGCGGAATTCATTGTTTAAATCATGTCGCAAATGATTGAGCTTTTCCGACAAAGTGGCCGTCTCGCGCTGCGGAAGTTGCTGATCCAATAGTTCGAATACACGATCAAACTCTTGGCGATCCATTTTATACAAGGTGTCGATAACGTGGGCTGGAACGGGGTCGTCATCTGCTTGTTCCATCGCCCCCAATCGAACCAATTTTGATTTCCATAAAAGAGGATCCGTATCAAGCAGTGTAAGTATGAATTCGCCTGCTTTCTTTTCGACGAGATGCATCCTCAGCAATTGGGCACCAAATCGATTCAGTTTTTGTTTCAGCTCTTGAATGTTCCATCGACGGTGTAGCGCGCGCTGAATCAGTACAAGCTTAACCAGGGGGTCGCGCATGGTACGATGGAATGCCCCCTGTTTTAAGAAGATGATGTTATTGCGTCTGTCCTCGGGATCATCCAGTAGTTTTAAAAAATCAACTACCGATCCGGCGATTTCACAACGCAGACGTTGACCACGTTGGTGATCCATGCAGTTCTCCTTGAATACGGTAAAGTCCTTGGGCCATTTGCGGTCGAGGGCAGGCGGTATCATAATGACTACCGGTCGTTTCTTCTTGTCTTGTAAAGCGACGGATACCGCAACCGATAATGCGACAAACGTTTTTCCCATCCCCACCTCGTCGGCCAGTATCTGTCCGGGCAGGTTGGTGAGGCGTGTCAATAGCTCTTGAGCAGTTCTTGCCTGACGCTGCGCGTCTTGCTCCTGGACCTTGCCTTTCACATGCAAGTTGATATCAGGAATGAGGTTATAGTTCCAGGCCATGCTTACTGCGCTTTTTCCATTGCTTTTGAAATCGACTTTTCAACGTATGGACGTATCCAGCTGTCTTTTA
>JAULUX010000222.1:0-7573 GCA_032111385.1 Bacteroidia bacterium | reverse complement strand
ACATTGCAACGGAAACAACATCGTTCTCACCAAGAAAGAATTCGATTTGCTGCACTACCTGGCCCTGCATAAAAACAGGGTCTTGACCCGTTTGCAACTCACCGAACATATCTGGGGAGATGTCCTTGAAGACGATTATGAATCCAACTACATCGATGTCCACGTCAAGAACCTTCGAAAAAAGCTGTCGGCACAGGGGAGTGTCGATTGGTTCGAAACCGTTCGTGGTGTAGGTTATAGGATTAACGCTTAACTTCGAAAGTGCCTCATTCCGCTCCAAGCCGTTCCCTGACGATCCAAGTCAAGTTCGCCATTTACAACGGCTTATCCAAGGCGCTGATTTTCCTTGCGTTCTATACTCTTCTTCCGGTACTGGTCGAAAACATCGTTTATGAGCACATCGACAAGCGCCTGATCGCGCGTAGCGAACGCGTATTGCTCACGGTCCAGCGTGGCAGCATAGCCGACATTGTCCGCGAACAGGATTGCAGCTTCGAGAGTTACAATATCCTGAAAGAGGAGTTCGTAGCCATCTACCCTATCACCGATCCCGGAAGAATGTCCAAGGGAACACAGATCGTGAATGAAAAATGGGCCATCGAGGGTGAATCGCTTCAACACCGTATCATCAAACGACCGTTCATCTACGACAACCAGCTTTATGAACTGAATATAGGCGAAGGCCTCAGTACCATCGACGAACTTACCGAAACAATTCAGCAATTCATGTTGGTGATGATGCTGGCAGTGATTCTCATTTCCCTATTTATCGACCTGGGGTTTGTGCGACTTCTGCTTCGACCGTTGAACAGTATTATCGGGAATAAACTTCAGCCGGTGCCATCACCCGCTTCATTCAACTTCGATCCGGTCAAGAGCTCGACAACCGAATTCAATCAACTCGACAACAGGATCAACGAAATGATGCATAAGCTGAAGGACACCTTCCAGATGGAGAAGGAATTCATCAGCAATGTTTCACATGAACTGCAAACCCCGATCAGCATCATTCAGAACAGGCTGGAAAACATCATGATCGAAGGACAGATCCCTGACGAGGTGATCATCCGTCTATCCGACTCCCAGCGCACACTGAACCGGATGAGCAGGATCATCAAGGCGCTGCTGCTGATTTCCAAAATCGAAAACGACCAATTTTTAAAACAGGAGGAAGTGAAGATCCTGGATCTGTTGGACGAAGTGATATCCGAGGCGGAAATTCAACTCACTGAGCGTGAAATAAGACTTGAAAAGCACTTTCTGGCCGAACTCACCTTCGGTCCATGCAATAAGACATTGCTGTTCACGATGCTGATGAACCTGTTGAACAATGCCATCAAAT
Organism: Bacteroidia bacterium; assembly: GCA_032111385.1. GTDB lineage: Bacteria > Bacteroidota > Bacteroidia > AKYH767-A > OLB10 > JAJTFW01. The sequence continues at coordinate 6,231 of JAULUX010000222.1, read as the reverse complement.
ACAACAAACCGGGTGGCAGCATCATCCTCACGGCTCGTCTCGAGGGCGAACGCTTCTCCATTGAGATACGGGATACAGGAATAGGCATGGAGAGTAGCGATCTTGGCGGAATATTCGACAGGTTCAAACGACTCAACAAAAGCAAAAGCGACGGTTACGGACTGGGGTTGCCGATCGTAAAAACCATCGCCCAATTCCATCAGATCGAAATCAAAGTGGAGTCCGTACCCGGAGAGGGCACAGCTTTCAAGCTCCTTTTTCCATGATCAGTATTGTCCGGTGGACAGCATCACCAGCGTACATGCCTCCACCACCTCTACTCCGGCACTTCTCAGCCGACCCTCAAATCCGTCGTCTTCCGTACCCGGATTGAAAATCACCCTCCTGGGCTTTAACGACAAGATGTAGTTATGGTCGGCCACAAGCCGCTCAGGCCCGACATACAGTGTAACGGTATCTACATCCGTAAATTCAGGGCGAGCGGAGACGATGTCCACATCCAGGACCTTACCGTTTTTCAGACCAACGGCCAACACAGGATGATCGTACTGACGCAAGCGTCGGATCGCCATATTGGAGTAGCGATCGGTGTTTTCAGACGCACCCATCACCAATGTCTTCTTTGTACTCATGAAACCTCGTGATAATCGAGTTCTTTGGAAAAAGTCTCTTCAATGCTCCAGGTGGCAATTAGAGCCAAACCTATACAAACTACACCGATGATCAATGCACCATTCACACTTCCCACAGAACCTTCCAGCGCCTTGAACGAAAGTGTGATGGGAATGACCGCACCCCGCACGAAATTCGGAACAGTGGTCGTCACTGTTGCACGAATGTTGGTTCCGAACTGTTCGGCAGCAATCGACACGAAAAGCGCCCAATAGCCCGTAGCGCACCCAACCAGGAAAGAGAGAAAATAAAAGGAGCCGACGGAAAGTCCGCGGTTGAACAGGAAGTAAACGACCAATACTGCGGTAAGTAATAAGTAAGCAAACACCACCTTGCGTCGGCTGCGTAATACTTGACTCAGTAAACCGCTGAGCAGATCGCCTGCCGACAACCCGATGTAGGTGTACATGATGACGTATCCCATGTCGATCTTCCCGACCACCCCGGTGATCTGGGCAAACACCGGTGCGAACTTGATGAGGATTCCAACACAATACCATACAGGAAGACCGATCATAATGCAGGCGAGGTAACGCATGAATCGCTGTCTGTTTCTGAAAAGGCTCAGGAAATCTCCCTTTCGGATCTCATCCCGCTTCTTCATCTGGTCGAACATCCCGGATTCGTAAGTCCCTACCCTTAAAGTGAGCAGTAACAACCCAAGCACACCTCCGGTCACATAGGCGAATTGCCAGGGTTCCAAACCCAGAATAACATGTGTATTGTGACTGATCATACCTGCAGCAACCGCACCCAATGCTCCCATGGTGACAATAAGCATTGTGCCGTAACCGCGGTGCTCTTTGTGCATGATTTCGGAAACCAATGTGATGGCAGCGCCCAATTCACCTGCCAGGCCCAACCCTGCCATGAAACGCACAAGGATGTATTGATCCAGGTTGACGACAAACGCGTTGGCGATGTTGGAGATCGAATACAGGATGATTGAACCGAACAACACGGACTTACGCCCCTTGCGATCGCCCAAAATTCCCCAAAGCAATCCGCCCAGCAGCATCCCTCCCATTTGCCAAAGGAAAAGCAGGTAGTCGTAGCGGTCAATGACTTCGGGATCGGTGATACCGATTCCCCGAAGGCTTGCCTTGCTCACCACATTGAACAATTGCAGATCGAAGATGTCGACAAAATAACCGAGAGCGGCTACCAATACGACTAGGTTGAAGGGAGATTTGGTGCCTTTGGATTCCACGTGTTTTGGGAAAGTACTTTTCAAAATTACCTCATTCCATCACAAGGAGGGTGAACCGGGGATCCAACGGCTTCAGAACATCCAACAGTCCTTTGACAAGGGCTTCGGCTCCATACTCAGAGGCAAAGCCACTGAAATTCTCTATGCGCTCCTGTGGACTTCCAAATGGCTTTACGCGCTCTGCAATACTACGGATCTGGGCAAGTGCAAGCTCGTGGCGTCGCTTGAGAGCGGCTATTCCTTTGCGCTCTAGTTGATCCAGGCCATTCATTGAGCGCTGAGCCTCCGCCCTGACACTGGACTCAAGGGTGGCATCAATTCCGGAAAGCAAACCAACTACGCTTTCGAAGACTTCATTCAATTGCGTCCGGGCCTTTTCGATGGACGGCTGGAGCTGTTCGTTGCGCGACAACCAGCGTGCGGTCAATTCCTCTGCAGGGAGAAAAACCTCTTCCGGATTGAATCCTTGTCGTAGGAATTTGTCCAAAGCTCTTCCGGGTAACAATAAAGCCTGATTACGGGGCACAAGAACCGGAAATGGGATGCCGTGCAATTCGAACAACGGCAGCAACAACAACCAATAGGCCACCTCCGCGGGTCCACCGACTGTGGCAACGTCCGGAAGAATTGACTCCTGGTAAAGCGGGCGCAAGATCACGTTCGGACTAAACCGTTCCGGATTCCGGGTAAGCATTTCGTCGATCTGTTCGGCCGAAAACGTCAGGTCGGTGTCCACCACCTTGAATGATCCATCCTCCACACGCTCAATCCGGTCACGGCGATGATCTTGTAGATAGAACAGATTCAGTTCACGCACGTGGACCTGGGCCTTATGCCTGACCTGCATCCTGTCTATCACCTCCCCAACAACCGGCTTGGTTGCACCTCCAAACAACTCCTGACGCAGGACGCTCGCAAACATCTTCTTAAAAACAGGCCTGTCGGCATCAATGACCAGCAGCCCTTCCTCTCCAAACAATCCAAGCACCAGCGCCCTTGTAGAATCTGCAAGACTAGACGATGTTACATAAGCCCGCCGAAAACGCTCCACCACCTGCTCGGCATTGGTCTTGCCCTTCAGCAACGTTTGCAACTCATCCCAAAGCGGTGCCAAGTCCGCCACTGTTTGGCGACCTGAAGGCCCATGCCAGGAGGAATTTGCGTGAAGGGTCTGGCCATTCACCTGAAAATGGTCGATCTCAGCAATGTCATGATCCTCGGTGGCCATCCAATACACAGGAACGAAGTGCTTCCCGGGATGGCGCTTACTCAACTCCTTGCAGAGGTTGATGGTCGTAATGATCTTGTAAAGGAAAAACATCGGACCGGTAGCCAAACAGAGTTGATGACCTGTCGTCACCGTGTAGCAATCGGAGCGACGTAATGCATCGATATTGCTCCTGACTAACGGGAATTGTTCAGAAAAAGCCTGATGCTGATGTTCAAGTTCGTGGGCAAGTGTTTCACGATCGGTTCCAGACCGGTCACGGTACTGCATTGCCGAATCAAAAGAATCCCATGCAAGAGCATGCTTGTAGAAAGGCCGCAAAAAGGGATCGCCCGACCAATACTCGTCCAGCAGGGTACTCGACATGAGGCTCTCACCTGCATTGTATTGTTTGACCTCTCGAATCATTTTTAGGAAACAGGTTCTGCGTAAAGGTCGAATGCCTCTGCAGAGGTGATGCGCACATCCACAAAACCGCCGATGCGTACATAACTATCCCTGGCAGGAAGCAAAACTTCATTGTCGACTTCAGGAGAATCGAATTCAGTTCGACCAATGAAGTAATCGCCTTCCTTCCGATCGAACAACACCTTCATCACCTGACCCACGCGAGATGAATTGATCTCTTCGGAAACGCCTTGCTGAATGGCCATGACGGCCTCGGAGCGCTCCTGTTTGACCTCTGCAGGAACATCGTCATCCAACCGGTATGCATGGGTGTTTTCCTCGTGGGAATAAGCAAAGACGCCAAGCCTGTCAAAGCGCACACGCTCGACAAAACGGAGCATGGCTTCATGGTCTTTTTCGGTCTCGCCCGGGTAACCGGTGATCAAAGTGGTCCGAATGGCGATACCGGGTACTTTGTCCCGGATACGGTCGATCAGCTCGTAAGTCTTCTGCTCGGTCGTACCCCGGCGCATGGATGAAAGCATTGCATCGCTGATGTGCTGCAAAGGCATATCGATGTATTTACAGATATTCTTACGTTCACGCATCACCTCCAGAACATCCTCCGGAAACCCACTGGGAAAAGCGTAATGCAGACGGATCCATTCCATACCGGACTCATCGCTAAGTCGCCGCATGAGCTCAGCAAGCCGACGCTCTTTGTAAATATCAAGTCCGTAGTAAGTAGAGTCCTGCGCGATCAATAGCAACTCTGCCGTTCCCTTCGCAGCAAGCGCCTGGGATTCGGCAACCAGTTCTTCCATCGGCCGCGAAATATGATGCCCTCGCATCAACGGAATGGCACAAAAGGAACAAGGGCGATCACAACCCTCCGAGATTTTCATGTAGGCATAATGCCGGGGAGTGGTAAGCAACCTTTCCCCCACCAGCTCATGTTTGTAATCCGCACCAAGGGTCTTCAAAAGCAGCGGTAAGTCGCGCGTGCCGAAGTAATTATCCACCTGGGTGATCTCCTTTTCCAGATCCGGCTTGTACCGCTCCGACAAACAACCGGTCACGATCAACCGTTCGATCTTTCCCTTCTCCTTGAGTTTGGCGTAATGCAGAATCGTATCGATGGACTCTTGCTTGGCATTGTCGATGAAGCCGCAGGTATTGATGATAATAACTGATGCATCGTTCTTCTCGCTTTCGTGTACGACATCGAAATCGTTCGCCTTGAGTTGACCCATCAGCACCTCGGAATCGACAAGGTTCTTGGAGCAACCCAGGGTAATCACGTTGACCTTGTTTTGACGTAAAGTTTTCGTTTTCACTTTCAGTATTTAGATTCAAATGATGCCGGTTCGTAACTTATCCGGACTTCAACAGGCAACAGGGGATTTACCGCCCTTGCCACCCGTGCATATAGTCCGACCCAGCAATTGGTGGCTTTAGACTGGATCAGCTTATCGTTCTTGATCATGGCCAGGTCAATGGAACGAGGGTAATTCTCGGAGCTGATGACCTCAAAACCGGTATAATCGTGAAAGTACAACGGTGCGAGTGAATCCATATCGAATCCTGAAATAAATTCAGACAAGGCAATCCGTTCTTCCGGAAGCAGCTGACGTTCCAGGTACCGAACCGGAGTCCTGCCGAAATCGGCAACACCGGTGATGATCAAACTATCGGGAACTATCTTGTATCGCTGCTCCATGTTCATCTGGGCCATGTTGTCCACCCATTCGATACTCCACTGTTGCGCATGGCCAAAATACGGAAAGCAGCTTGCCAGTAAATAGTTAAAAAAAATGCCGGCAACGACCGCTCTCATTCCCCGAACAATGAACGGACGAATTCCTGTCTGTCGAACAACTGAAGGTCTTCCATTTTTTCGCCTACACCGATGTATTTGACCGGGATATTGAACTGGTCCGATATACCAATGACAACACCGCCCTTCGCGGTACCGTCGAGCTTAGTAAGTGCCAAGGTGTTCACCTCGGTAGCTGCAATGAACTGACGGGCCTGTTCGAAAGCGTTTTGTCCGGTGGAAGCGTCCAACACCAATAAAATTTCGTGGGGGGCTTCCGGTACGACCTTCTGCATCACGCGCTTGATCTTGGTCAGCTCGTTCATGAGGTTGACTTTGTTGTGCAACCTACCCGCTGTATCGATGATGCACACATCCGCTCCCTGAGCCTTGGCCGATGAAACCGCGTCGAAGGCAACCGATGCAGGATCGGCTCCCATGCCCTGGCTGATGATCGGTACATCGACACGTTTGGCCCAGATGCCGAGTTGGTCAACCGCTGCCGCCCGAAAGGTGTCTGCAGCTCCCAGCACCACCTTTTTTCCGGCTTGCTTGAACTGATAGGCCAGCTTGCCAATGGTCGTGGTCTTGCCCACGCCATTTACGCCGACCACCATGATGACATAAGGAGAAGCAGGAAGATTCGAAAGTGCATTAAAATCGTTCTTGCCGGTGATGCTGTTTTCAGACAGTAAAGCGGAGATTTCCTCCCTCAGAAGACGATGAAGATCAGAAGTGCCCGTGTATTTGTCACGTGCCACCCGTTCCTGGATGCGCTGGATGATTTTGAGGGTGGTTTCTACTCCGACATCACTGGTCACCAACACCTCTTCCAGATTATCGAGCACATCGTCATCGATGGTACTCTTACCGATCAGCGTTTTGGTGATCCTGGAGAAGAAACTCTCACGCGTTTTT
>JAULUX010000221.1:1387-5116 GCA_032111385.1 Bacteroidia bacterium | reverse complement strand
ACATGACCTTCAACTCACTGCCATCCGAAGCGAAAACATGTTCGATCCCATCATGGAAGTGACCAATGATTGTTCGCTGGGTCACATCACCCAGGCCTTGTTTGAGGTGGGCGGACAATACAGGAGGAATATGTAATTACTAGTTTGTGGCGCGGAATTTAATTCCGCTGCAAATTGGAAGTATTGGACAACGGTATTGATCACTCAATTGAGTCAATTTGATAATTTGAAAATTTGAAAATGGGATGACTCATTACCAAATTCAGCGATGTCACAGCATCTTTTACATGACCTTCAACTCACTGCCATCCGAAGCGAAAACATGTTCGATCCCATCATGGAAGTGACCAATGATTGTTCGCTGGGTCACATCACCCAGGCCTTGTTTGAGGTGGGCGGACAATACAGGAGAAATATGTAGTGGTAATTCTCCGGGGCGGAATAAAATAGGGGTTGATTGAGGCTATTCAACTCGTAATCTTATTTTCAATTGAGTCAATTTGAAAATTTGAAAATGAGGTGAGAAACCGATGTCGGAATCACCTTGGTTTAGCCGGTGCATTTTGGCGATCGGGTTGTGTAGGAGTTGTTTCTCTTTTTGCCGGAGATGGCCTCTCTTTGGGTACGGTAGTCGGTTTGATTTCCGGCTGCCTTTCTTCCCGGGGTTGCTCATTGTTTGATCGGAAAAACCAGGATCTCCTCTGCTTCTTTTCTTTCACCGGCTCGGTTTGTTTTACGGGCTGTTTTTCCTGTCTTTTATCCGGAGCATTGACGTCACGTTTGATTTCCGGTTCTTTCCTGACTGGCTGAAGTTCTTCTCCCGACTTGGGTTTGATCACCGCCGGATTCCGGTCTATATCGATCGTGTGCGGAGGGAATGAAGGTTTTCTCGTAGGCCTTACCTCAGGACGTGGGTTTTGGTAGGAACGGTCGTAAACACCTGAGGTCCGGTTCCGGATCACCGTATTGGAAGTCCTCCGGTTGGTCCGGTAAGGGCCGTACCAGGTGCGGAAATGATGATGAGGGGTGCGCCAATACCACCAGCCATTCCAGGGGTAGTTATAGTACCAATGCACATAGTACGCGTCCCAGTACCAGGGCGACCAGGGGTTCCACCATCCCGGATAATAGCCCCAATACCACGGTGAAACCCAGGGAGAATACGCCGACCCATACATGAATCCGATGATGATCCATGACGATGGTGTTTCACAGTAACCGGGACGATCATAATAGTCGTTGTACTCGGTGTTGTAGTAGTAATTGTTGGTGATGGTGGTTTGCTGCCCCTGGTAAGCGGGATTGGGCGTACCGGCCTGTGACTGGTTGGCCGAGGGTTCGACGATGTAGTCCGGCCCGTAAAGTTCTTCGTCGCCCACCACCTGAATGGTGATATCTTTTCCTTTCTTCTCAACGAAAATCACAGCGATATCCTGTGCATCGTTCGGACCCAGATCGCTTTGGAGGATGATGGTATGCACGCTCCCATCAGGTCGGTCGAACACCTTGATGTAATCCACCTTGCCGTCGTTGTTCAGATCGAGGTTGTTGATCTTACTCGTATCCGCATTCAAAGCTGCTTCGAACGACTCCAGCGTAGGAGACTTCCGAAAAATATCGAGCATGGCCGCCAGATTGAAGTTATCGCCCGGAAGGTTGAGGCGTTCGTTTTTGACACTCTGATCCTGCGCGAAGAGGTTGGCTTCAGGAAAAAGAAAACATAGCATCACAAGCGCGAACAGTCTGGAGTGCGATAAAGGAAGTTGGATATTCATTTAATGAAGGTTGATGAATCAAAAGTAGCTTCACCAAACGGCATGAAACGTGACCTTTATCAGTGTGGTCAGCGAGAATAATCGGCAATAAACCACCTTATCCGGCCTCTTCCAGCCAGCGGCTGAAGATGACATCGCACACCCACCATTTACTTTCTTCCTCGTAGATGAGTGATTTCTCCTGCAAGGCGGCCATGGCCGTTTGAACCGAACTTGGCGTACCCAGGCCATTCTTGCGGATGAACTCCGACCCCATCACCATTTTCGCTCCCCTTTCGCGGGCGATGCCCCTCAGCAGGATCCACTGGTTATCGGTGAGCAGGTCGCGGTAGGTATAGTAAAAAGCCTCACGCTCTTGCTGCATTTCCCTCAGGACCTCCTGCAGCGTCCATTCATCGATCAGCTTTTGCCCACCAGAGAACAAGCGATGAGAAACTTGTACGGTTGCAGAAAGATCCATACGGCACCAGTCCATAAGGTGCTCGATTGCCTCCCTTGAGAGTTTTCGTTTCTCATTCGAAAACCCTTTTTCGAAGTAGGTACTCAGGATTTCTTCGCCACATTGATCAAGTACAACATCCACCAACATCGACACATCCACAGGCATTTGGTTTCGCTCACGTATCTGTTTCAGTTGCAACCCCTCGTCGGCACAAAAAACGAACTGTGTTTTCGGAGAACCGGCAATAGCTTGTTTCAGATGGGAAAGCGTATCCGATCCACGGAATGTACCCAGTTGCTGAAGCCCATCCAGAACAATGGCCTTGGGGTTCAGTGTTCGGCTGATGTAGGTGAACAATTGCTCGAGGCAGAGAGCAGGTTTGTAATCGGAATCGAGGGTGAAATCGAGGACGGCTTTTCCACTGAAGGACTCGTATCGCACCAGGGGATGCATAAAAGTCAGCGACGAAGCCAGCTCACGAATGGTTTTTACCTGAGAGGGATCGATTCCGGACAACAGTTGACGTGTGATGGATCGCAACCATTCCTCCTCGGTGAGTGAGGGGTAGCAATCAGCGATGAGAATCCCCGCTCCTTTTGAATTTTCCATGCCGATCTCCCATTGACGGATCAGCGTGCTTTTGCCCGCTCCTTTCCTGCCGCTCACCAGTACGGTTTTTCCGGCTTTCAAAGATTCGTTCAGGGCTTGGATCGCTGCTGATCGGTCGATGAATTGTGCTTCGCGCGAGGTGGCATGCAGTGGGAAGGGATTTTGTCCGGGCTCCATTATTTTACCTTTTTTACGTTACGCAAAATACGAATAGGCTAAATGTGCTAGATTGTTCGCAAAACGAAGTATTCACCGGCCGTTGTTGAACACTTTCATCAGCTTCGAGTTCTGTTGCAGGCATCTTCCTGCCTCCTGTTTTGTCATCTTTGCAGCGTGAAAAAGACCCAACCGCAAGAGGTGTCGCCTGCCCTCCTCGCCTACCTGCAGGGTTTCCTGAAGGACGAGCGCAAGGCCCGGTTCGAGGAGGTCCTTGCCGGGCGCACGCGACATCTTACATGCGTTATGGAGAATATCGCCGATGCCCACAACGCCAACGCGGTGATGCGTTCCTGTGAGTGTTTCGGCATCCAGGACGTGCACATCATCGAGAACGGAGCCAAGTTCAAGCCGGCCAAGAAAGTGCTGAAAGGCTCGCATAAATGGTTGAGCGTACATAAGTACCGCGAAGAGGGGCACAATACGCTGCGCTGCCTGCGCTTATTGAAAGAAAAGGGGTACCGGATCGTGGCGACATCGCTTGAAGCAGGATGCAAACCACTGCACGATGTGGATGTATCTACTCCGCTTGCTCTCGTCTTCGGACAGGAGCACATCGGAATCAGTGATGTGGTAAAAGCCGAAGCCGACGAATTCGTCATCGTACCCATGCGGGGATTCACCGAATCGCTCAACATCGCTGCAGCAGCGGCCATCCTCCTGCAGCATTTTTCACACCGTCTACGC
>JAULUX010000221.1:0-1377 GCA_032111385.1 Bacteroidia bacterium | reverse complement strand
GGAACGAGCTCCTGATCGAGCGTTTCTACCAAGACCAATTATGACCTGTTTCGACATTCATACTCACCATCCGGCATCACCGGGAGTCACTGCCATTCGCAACCTGCTCAATCCGGATACGCTTTCGAAAGACCTGGAGAACGAGGGACTATTTTCCGCCGGACTTCACCCATGGCACCTGCATCCTGATCACTGGGAGGAAGATCTTGAAGAGATCCGCAGGCACCTGAACCATCCAAACCTCGTCGCCATCGGCGAAGCCGGCCTCGACCGCCTGGTGGACTTGCCCCTTGAGTTACAGAAAGACGTTTTCCTTGCCACGGTGCGTCTATCCGAAGAATCGAAAAAGCCGCTCATCATCCATGCGGTCCGCACGCACGCTGAAATCGCGCTGCTGCATGCACAGCTGAAGCCGGCTCAAACGTGGATCATCCACGGGTACAACCTGCGCAAGACCATCGGCGAAGGATTGATCCGGCAAGGCATCTGTCTCTCCTTCGGCGCACCGATATTCGAGGAGGGCTCACCTGCGTCTGCCATGTTGGAATCCATGCCGGAGGACCTGTTTTTCCTCGAGAGCGACGAGGCAGAGTTCTCCCTTCCTGATTTGTACCGCCGTGCAGCGGTGATCCGCGGAATACCCGTTGAGGACCTGGCTTCCGGAATTGAAAAACGATTTAAGAAGATCTTTCTCCATGGCTGACAGGAGTTGGTTATCGCGAACAGCCCTCATCACCGGACAGGAAGGGCTTGACAAGCTGGAACGCGCCCATGTGCTGGTCATCGGATTGGGAGGTGTCGGATCCTACGCAGCCGAATTCATCGCCCGTGCGGGAGTCGGTGAAATGACCATCGTGGATGGCGATGACGTGGAAGCCAGCAACCGCAACCGACAGTTGCCTGCATTGGCAACCACTGAGGGTCAATCCAAGGCCATTCTCATGGAGGAACGCCTGCGAGCCATCAATCCCGAGATCCGCCTGCACGTGATCCGTTCTTTCCTCATGCCCGAGGTGATCGAAGACGTCATCGCCTCCCATCCGTTCGATTATGTGGTAGAGGCCATTGACAGTATCACTCCAAAAACCATGGTCATTGCTGCTGCTCGCGCACGCAAACTCCCCATCGTGTCGAGTATGGGTGCAGGAGGAAAACTTGATCCCACCAAACTGCTTGTTGCCGATATCTCCAAAACCCATACGTGCCGTTTCGCCCGCTACATTCGCAAGCGACTCGCTAAAATGGGCATCCGAAAAGGTGTCAAGGCTGTCTTCAGCACCGAATTTGTAATTCGGGAATCGCTCATGATGACAGACGGTAGCCGCTTTAAGAAATCCGCTTACGGTACCATCTCCTACCTCCCGGCCACTTTCGGCT
>JAULUX010000220.1:0-2905 GCA_032111385.1 Bacteroidia bacterium | reverse complement strand
TGACAATCGTTGTGGTGAGGTTGTCGAGTAATGCAGAAAGGAAGAATGTCAGTGCACATGCAAGCCACAAAAGTTTTGATTTACTGCGCGTATGTATAGCAGTAGTGATGATGCTGAACCCGTCGTGCGCATCGATCAGTTCCACGATAGTCATAGCCGCCAATAAGAAGAAGAGGATGCCGGCAGCCTCGCTCAGGTGCTCTTCCAGGGCATGCTCGATGGCGATGTATTCACCGGGTTGAAGTAGGATCCATGCCGTCCAGACCAGTGTTCCGGTAAGAAGGGCGGATGCCGACTTGTTGATTTTCAGCGGATGCTCGAGCGTGATGGCCGCATAGCCCAAAATGAAAATGGATATGATCAGAATTTCCATGACACGAAAAATAGGGAATTCGCAGAAAAACCCCTATGGTATTCACTAAAGTGACTGGAATGCAGTAATTATATTAATCACTATGTTTGAAGTAACCTGAACCTGTAAAACGAATGAGTAATAAAGAAAACTGGGGGTCGCGTGTGGGACTGATCCTGGCCATGGCCGGTAACGCTGTCGGCCTTGGCAACTTCCTGCGCTTCCCCGTACAAGCCATACAGAACGGCGGTGGTGCATTCATCATCCCTTACCTGGTCTGTTTCCTGATCATGGGTATTCCGCTCCTCTTCATCGAATGGTCGATGGGAAGATTCGGTGGAAAGCACTCGCATCATAGTACTCCCTTCATCCTCCATTCGATGGACCCGAAGCGGGCCATGTGGAAATACATCGGTGTGTTCGGCATCTTCACCAACCTGGCTGTAGCCTCTTACTATTGCTACCTGGAATCATGGACGCTTTCTTATGTATGGCACTCCGTCAGTGGGACTTTCAGTGGGTTATCTCAGCTTGAAGTAGCCTCTTTCTTCGATAATTACATCACCTTGAAGGACGGCGGATACGAAACCGTTTTCTTCTGGCTTTTCTGCCTTTTGCTGAATACATGGATCCTTTCCAAAGGATTGAGCGGAGGTGTTGAAAAAGCGGCGAAGATCGGGATGCCACTGTTGCTGATTTTCGGAGCAATGCTTGCCGTGATGGGCATCACCCTGAAGGGTGGCGATAACGGAGCCATCAACGATGGAACTGTAGGACTCAACTTCCTCTGGACACCGAATTACGATTCCATCTGGTCGGCAAAGGTCTGGCTGGCCGCCGCAGGGCAGATCTTCTTCACCTTATCGGTGGGGATGGGCTCCATACAGTGTTACGCATCTTATGTGAAATCCAAAGACGATATCGCTTTGAATGCCATGAGTGCAGGATGGATGAACGAGTTTGTCGAGGTGGTATTGGGCAGTTCCATTCTCATCCCCATCGCCGTGGGTTACCTCGGTATTGACAAGGTAGTGGAAATGACCCAGTCGGGTGGTTTGGGCCTGGGCTTCCGAACCCTTCCCTACCTGTTCCAGCAGTGGGGAGGTGTGATGGCCGCGGTTGCCGGATTGGCCTGGTTCGGCTTGCTATTCTTCGCCGGTATCACTTCTTCACTGGCGATGGGCACACCCTGTATGGGATTCCTGGAGGATGAGTTCGGTTGGAAAAGAAAGAATGCAGCATGGGCATTCGGTGCTGCGGTGCTGATACTTGGTCTTCCTACTGTTCTGTTCTTTACGCAAGGTGTCTTTGACGAGTACGACTATTGGGCAGGAACAGTTTCGTTGGTTGTATTCGCCCTGGCCGAAACCATTCTTTTTGCCTGGGTTTTCGGTATGAACAAAGGCTGGCACGAGATCAACCAGGGGGCCGATATCAAGGTGCCTGTGATTTTCCGCTTCATGATCCAGTTCGTTACACCCGTTATCCTGGGTTGGGTGTTCCTCGCGAGCCTCCCCGATATCTGGAAAAAAATCACCAATGCCGATTTGAAAGCGAAGCTCGCAGCAACGACCGATCCGGCCACCATCGAAGCCATCAACAGCCAGATGGCATACCTCAACGGAAGCCGTATCTTGCTGCTTGCAGTATTTATCGGAATCAGCTACATGGTTTATGTGGCCTACACAAAACGTATCAAACAAGGGAGGGCGCTGGTATGAACCCGGAAGCATTGATGATGATGATCGCCTCCGAGCTGATCATTACAGGAATCACGGTCTATTTCTTTGTCAAAGTCTTAACGGCTCCCAAGAAAAAAGAGCCGGATTCCTTTACGGAAAACTGAGATTGACGGACCGCCCGTTGTTGTTACGGCTATTATGACCGCACTCAGCGTATGGTGTACCGCAAGGTTCCGAACACGTTTCGACCGGGCGCATTGATACCGCTTGCGAACACCCGGTACTGAGTATCAAGAACATTGTCGATTCCGGCCTGTACGTTCCAGCGCGCACTGATGCGGTAACTGGTCCTTAAATTGACACAGAACCAGGCAGGCATCCCATCGGGTGTGGCATACCGCTCATTGTCCTCACCATTCAGGTAATAGTCCTTGATCCTTTTCCATCCGTTATACTGCACCGTGAATCCCGCCGAAAATCGCTGATTGGCATACCGAAGTCCCATCAGACATTGGAAAGGGGGTATGTGATCCATCGGCACATCGCTACTGTCCGTCCTGAAACGACCATAGGTATAGTTCATGTTCAGGGAAAACTCAAGGTCCTCAAGCAACCGGGTACGATAGGTGCTTGAAAATCCGTACAGGTAAGCTCTTTTCCTGTTCTGTGCAGCAAGTACCCGGCTGGGTACACCATTGTAAAGAATGGTGTCATTCCCTTGATAACGGTAGTTGTCTACGGCAATCGCATTCAGGAATTGGGTGTAGTAGACCGTGTTCTCCCACGTCGAAACACCGTTGTAGATCTTGGTGATTCCAAGCTCTGTACTTACGGTTTTTTCAGGCCTCAGGTCGGGATTGGGTAGTATCAC
>JAULUX010000219.1:0-6578 GCA_032111385.1 Bacteroidia bacterium | reverse complement strand
AATTGCTTCTCCCATTCTTCGTTCCAGTTCTGCCAGGGTATTTCGGATTCCTGGCTGGTCAGCGCACAACCCAGGCTTCTGCATTCGTTCAGAATGGATTCTACAGATTGGTGATCGTAGCCGTCCTTCCTGCAGTAAGCAGTCAACCCCTGGGGTGTTTCCTCGAACATGTCGAATCCCGCTTCGGCCAGCTTGTAGCTCATCCAGTCGCGGAAAGGTTCAATGGGTTGAAGTTCGAGGTCCAGGCGGATGTATTCCATGCCGATAAAAATAGATTTTTGCAGTTGGGGGATGTCACGCTTCCCCCGGTTTTCTTTATCAACATGGCCACGAAACTCACTTTCGGCGAACAGGTGATCCGCTTCCTGGGGGATTTGCATCCCTCTGCGCGGTTACCGAAAGGCATCTCCCTACTGAACCCTTACCGGCAGAAGGAGGTGATGGAGTTGGTGCAACAGTATTACAGCCAATATTATGCAGACACCCGTAAGCGTGTGTTCATCTGGGGCATCAATCCCGGTAGGCTGGGCGCTGGCATCACAGGCATTCCTTTCACCGATCCACCGGCCTTGTCGCAAATTGCAGGAATATCGAATCAGTTTGTTCAAAAGCCTGAATCAAGTGCCACATTCGTACACGAAGTGATGGGGGCTTTCGGGGGAATCAAAGCCTTCACTACATCCTTTTATATGACCTCGGTTTGTCCCCTGGGTTTTGTGAATGAGGGGAAGAACTTCAATTACTACGACGATCCGCTCCTTCAAAAACGAATGACCGCATTCATCGTTCAAAGTATTGAAAGGCAGCTGGAATTCGGTGCGCGTAGCGACGTGGTGATCTGCCTGGGTGAAGGCAAGAACCTCCATGTGCTGAGCACCCTGAACGAAAAGCACCGCTGGTTCGAACAGTTGATCGGCCTGCCGCATCCCCGTTTTGTAATGCAGTACCGCCGCAAGGAAAAACCGGATTATATCCGCCGCTACATTTCAGTTTTGCAGGAGGTGAAATAGATCCGTCGGTCCGGTCGCGGTGTTTCAAACTCCTAAGGCCTTCCCAGGAGCCCGTCGAAACGCCTTTTTCCGACTTTTGCAGACTAACAGTGAAGAAAGAAATGAACCGGATTCTCATCATCAATGCGAAAGGCCTGGTCCAGCACGGACGCAGCCACGTGGTACGCGGTCACGAAATGAAAGAGTTGCCCGTGCTCGAGAACGGCTGGCTGCTGATTGAAGGGGATGTGATTTCTGATATGGGACACATGGACGAGCCTTTTCACTCTCCGGTGAATGACGTGATCGATGCAGAGGGTCGCTATGTTTTTCCGGCCTGGTGCGACTCGCACACCCACGTGGTGTTCGCCGGTTCTCGCGAAGGGGAGTTCGTAGACCGGATCGATGGATTGACCTACGAGGAGATTGCGCGGAGGGGAGGAGGGATCCTGAATTCGGCCAAACGGCTTCGTTCAACGGATGCGTCGGAATTGTACGATAATGCCATGGTGCGTTTGGATGAAGTGATGCAGAGTGGCACGGGTGCAATTGAAATCAAAAGCGGATACGGGCTCGAGTTCGATGCTGAGTTGAAGATGCTGCACGTGATCCGCCGCTTGAAGGAGAATTCACCCCTGTTGATTCGTTCCACCTTCCTGGGTGCCCATGCATTGCCTGCCGAGTTCAAGGAAAATCGAAAGGCCTACATCGACCTGCTGGCCGACCGGATGATTCCGCTCATCGCCGAGGAAGGATTGGCCGATTTCAACGATGTTTTTTGCGACCGGGGCTTCTTCACCGTGGAGGAAACAGACCGTCTGCTGGAAGCCGGAAACCGCTATGGGTTACGTCCGAAGATCCATGCCAACGAGCTCGATTACTCAGGTGGCATACAGGTGGGTGTAAAGCAAGGTGCCCTTTCTGTCGATCATCTCGAGTGTACAGGGGATGAAGAGATCAACGTCCTGTTGGGAAGTGAAACCATGCCGACACTGCTTCCCGGTACCGCTTTCTTCCTGAAGTTGCATTATCCACCGGCCCGTAAGATGATCGATGCGGGACTCCCGGTTGCCCTGGCGTCTGATTATAATCCCGGTTCCTGTCCATCAGGAAAAATGCCTTTTGTATGCTCACTGGCCTGCCTATACCTGGGCATGCGTCCGGAAGAAGCCATCAATGCGGCTACTCTGAACAGTGCTTATGCCATGGGCGTCATGGGCGAAGCGGGCAGTCTGCAAAAAGGAAAACGGGCCAACCTGTTTCTGACCAAGAAGATCCCATCCCTGGCCTACCTGCCTTACGCCTTTGGCAGCGATCTGGTCGATACCGTCATCCTCAACGGAAAACCCATCTGATTCAGCTATGAAACAACTCATCGAGTGTGTGCCCAACTTCAGTGAGGGGCGTGACCCCCGCATCATCGAACGCATTGCCGATGCCATCCGTTCGGTCGATGGCGTTAAACTGCTCAACGTCGATCCCGGGAAAGCCACCAACCGAACCGTCATGACCCTCGTGGGTGAGCCTGCTCAGGTGGTGGAGGCCGCCTTCCGGGGAATCTCCGAAGCAGCTTCCCTCATCGACATGAGCAAGCACACCGGAGAGCATCCCCGCATGGGGGCCACCGATGTATGTCCATTCATTCCGGTTTCAGGCATCTCAATGGAAGAAACCGCAACATGGAGCGTGAAGCTGGCGGAAAGGGTGGGAAAAGAACTCGGCATTCCGGTTTACCTGTACGAGGATGCACAGCCGAGCAAGGAGCGAAGCAACCTATCGGTGATCCGTGCCGGTGAGTACGAAGGCTTTTTCAAGAAGATCAAAGAACCGCAGTGGAAACCCGACTTCGGTCCGGCCGAGTTCCCGGCAAAGACAGGAGCCACCGTTATCGGTGCACGTGATTTCCTCATTGCGTATAACGTCAACCTCAATACCAAGTCAGTGAAGAGGGCCAACAGCATCGCCTTCGATGTGCGGGAAGCCGGTCGTGTAAAACTCGACGAGAAAGGAAATAAAGTACTGGATGCATCCGGTCAGGAAGTGCGTATTCCGGGCACGCTGAAAGGGGTGAAGGCCATCGGCTGGTACATCGATGAATACGGCATTGCGCAAGTGTCGATCAACATCACCCGTTTCCGTGAGACTCCCCTGCACAAGGTATTTGAAGAGTGCAACGAAAGCGCTTACCGCCGGGGGCAGCGGGTGACCGGTTCTGAGCTGGTAGGCCTACTACCGTTGTCGGCCATGCTCGAGGCAGGTCGGTATTTCCTGAAGAAACAACGGCTGAGTGCCGGTCAAAGCGACGCCGATCTTATTCACATCGCCGTGAAGTCGATGGGTTTAGACGAGTTGGCGCCCTTCAATGCCCGCGAGCGCATTATCGAGTATGCCATGGAAGACTCCACCAAAATGCTGGTGGATATGGACCTGAAAGCGTTCTCGGCGGAAACCGCAAGCGAATCACCGGCACCGGGTGGAGGATCGATCTCGGCATACGTGGCCACACTGGGCGTGTCCCTGGGAACGATGGTGGCCAACCTCAGCTCGTCGAAGAAAGGCTGGGAGGAGCGTTGGGAGTCTTTCAGCAATTGGGCCGAGCAAGGGCAGCTGTTGCGAAAAGAGCTTCTGTATCTTGTCGATGAGGATACCCGTTCCTTCAACCGGATCATGGATGCTTTCAAATTGCCGAAAGGCTCAGACGAGGAAAAGAAGATCCGAAAGGAAGCCGTGCAGTCTGCCACACGCTACGCCATCGAAGTGCCTTTCCGGGTGATGGAAGTATCCCTGAAGTCCATGGATCTGCTGATGGCGATGGTGAAAGAGGGCAACCCGAACTCGATTACCGATGCAGGAGTGGGAGCTCTCTGCGCCCGCACCGCCGTGCTGGGAGCCCACATGAATGTTCGGATCAATGCGGCCGGATTTCAGGACAAGGTGTTTCTGGACGATATCCTAGCCCGGGCGAAACGCATAGAGGAGGAGGCGATCCGGACAGAACAGGAGATCATCGAACGGGTGAACCAACAGATCAACGGTTGATCCTCAAAAACGCAATCACATCCCGATAAGGAATACGCAGGGACGTTTGTTCAGCGAAGGTTTTTGCTTTTTCCAATCGCGGATACGCAGTGTTTGAATGTGCTCGTTGGGCATCGTGAGGTCAAGGGCAAGGCACAGGCGTGTCTCTCCGCCAAGGCCATTCACCAGATCCGTGAAAAGCGATTCGTTCCTGTAGGGTGTTTCGATGAAGAGTTGTGTTTCTTTTCGCTGCCTGGCGGTTTCCTCCAGCTTTTGAATGCGCTTGATGCGTTCGGCGCGGTCGATGGGCAGATAGCCGTGAAAACAGAAGCGCTGACCCTCCAATCCCGAGGCCATCAGGGCCAGCAAAAGCGAGGAGGGACCCACTAACGGAACCACACGGATGCCCAGCCGGTGTGCAGCCGCCACCAGGAAGGCTCCCGGATCGGCCACCCCCGGACACCCTGCTTCACTCAGTACTCCCATGTCGTTTCCCGCTATCAATGGAGCCAACAAGGCCTCTGCCTGCTGGGCAGGATCGTGCTTGTCGAGTTCCGCTACCGTTAGATCCGACTGGGGGCAAGGCATGTCACAGGTCTTCAAAAAGGCCCGGGCTGTCTTTGCATTTTCAGCGATGAAGTGGCGAAGGGAACGCAGGGTTGCCAGTGTCTTTTCCGGAAGATAATCCGAGGCCTGGGATGAACCCAAAGAGGAAGGAATCAGGTAGAGTGTGGATTGCACGCTGTAAAACTACAAAGCGGACACGCATGCCCGTTTTTAAGTCCTCTCCAACTCAAAAACCGTGATCTCCGGCCGTATACCTACACGTCCGGGGTAGCCCAAAAATCCGAGTCCACGATTGACGTACAGGTGCTGCTGCTCTTTGGAATATAAACCCGCCCATTCCTTGTACACATACTGCACCGGACTCCATTTGAACTGGGGCAGTTCCACACCGAACTGGAAGCCGTGGGTGTGTCCGGACAGGGTAAGGTGTACATCGGGGAAGGATGTGATGACCTCGCTTTTCCAATGGCTGGGGTCGTGCGAAAGCAGGATGTTAAAGGGACTGTAATCGATGCCTGTGGTTGCTTTTGGAAGACTTCCGTATTTGGGGAAGCGCATGTGCACACTGTAGTTCTGCACCCCGATCACGGTGATCTTTTCACCCTCTTTTTCAATGTGCCGGTGTTCATCCAAAAGCAAATCCCATCCCATGGAGCGCTGAAGGTCGACCAGCCTTTGCAGATTGCGCTGCTTGTCCTCCTGCGATTCCCACCGGACATAATCTCCATAGTCATGGTTGCCCAATACAGAGAATACGCCATGGCTGGCTTTCAATTCCGATAGAATGCCGGTGTAGGGCTCAAGTTCGTCGCTGGTATTGTTCACCAGGTCGCCCGTAAAGAGAATGAGATCCGGCTTCAGCGCATTGATACGCTTTACAGCCTCTTCCAAAGGGGTTTTACTCACGAAGCTGCCGACATGCCAGTCGGATATCTGCACGATGCGAAAACCATTGAAGGATACCGGAATGTTCGATAGGCGGATCCGGATGTTCCGAACCTGAACATCGTAAGCACCTTTCACCATGCCATAGATCAGCGACACGAAAGGAAGGGAACCCAATACAAGTCCGGTTTTGACCAGGAATTCAGAGCGGGTTATACCACCCGACGGTGTTATGGCAAGATCGGGCGATGGAGCAGTAGGAAACAACCGGGCGTAGACCCAGCGAAAGCCACGAAATGCATCATCGGTCACCAGGAAAAGCAGTACGAAGAGTTTGGAGAAGGTGAGAATGAAAATGCCTGCTCCGGCGTAGGTGCGTAAAGCCTTGGGCCAAAGTTTGAAGTCGTAAAACAAACTGCAGATCAAAACGGCTGATACCAATCCGCTGAGGGTCCAGAATACGATTTGGATGGTCCTTTGTGTGGAGGGGTCGGTATTCCGAAAACCGATCTTGAACGCCTGAAAAACATAAAGATCGAGCGCGAAAAGCAACAGAAGGGACGCCAGGATGCGGAAGGCCATACAGCTTAAAGGGTTATCGGATCTTTTTGTTTCGGATTAAAGGAGGAATCATGGAAAAAAATCAGCCCGGGATGCCCATCCTGAAGGAAGACGATTCGGCCTCGATGATATTGTGGGGAGGTTTTTCAGGGGGAAAGGCGAAACACCATCCATCCTGTCGGACCGGGCTCATACAGGAATCGGTCGTGTAACCGATTGGGTCGGCCTTGCCAGAATTCAATGCGCTCGGGCTTCAGAACAAATCCCCCCCAATGCGGAGGTCGCGGTATATTCACTTCCTCGTAAAGTTGGGCGTAACGGGCAAACTCATTTTCGATGGTTTCCCGGTTCGGAACCACTGCACTCTGGCTCGAAGCCCATGCCCCGATTTGGCTGTCACGCGGACGGGTCGAGAAATACAAATCACTCTCCTCCGGACTCGTTTTTTCGAGCGTGCCTTCCACGCGAACCTGCCGGGACTGCTGTTGCCAGAAGAAATTCAGGCAGGCGAATGGGGAGGTTCTTATTTCCCTTCCTTTCCGGCTGTCGTAATTGGTG
>JAULUX010000218.1:0-11213 GCA_032111385.1 Bacteroidia bacterium | reverse complement strand
TCCGGTACGGCCTTCACACCAGGCTCTGAATTCCGATTCGTTGTTCCGCCAGCCGATGTGGTTGTATGCGGGTTTGAATGCGCTTTTTGCAGCATGAGGGAAGTGCCAGATGATCATTTTGTAAAATTCCCGCCAGCACAATTCATTGAGGAAAGGGTGACTTAACTCCAACGCTCTTTTCGCACATGCGCGCGTGCTGATGGTGCCGAAACGCAGGTGAAGTCCCAGCTTTGATGTTCCTTCGATTGAAGGGATATCACGTGTTTCACCGTAGTGCCTGATGAGTTCTTCGTTCACTTTTTTCGGAGGGAACGGGATGTTTGAGTGTCCAAAGCCCATTTCCTGTAACGAGGGGACTTTTCTGGCAGGTTGGGCGAGAAAACAGTCCTGCTTTTTTTCGCTGGGGTATCCCTTCAGGTGATCCTGTGTCAGTCGCGCCATCCATTTGCGCGAGTAGGGCGTGTAGACCGTGTAGGGTTTGCCGTCATCCTTCAGGATTTCGTCTTTTTCGAAGATCACCTGGTCTTTACAGGATGTGAATCCGATGTTCCGGTCTGCCAGCATCCCGGAAATACGGGCATCGCGCTCGAGGGCGTAGGGCTCATAATCCGAGTTGGTGAATACTTGCTTCACATTGTAGCTCTGTAAAAGGTCTTCCCAGATCTGATCAATATGGCCGTAGCGAACATCGAGCGAACTTCCGTTTTTGACAAGCGTTTCCTGAATACCCTGCAGTTCGGTGTGGATGAATTCTACCCGTCGGTCTTTTTTATCTTCCAGCTTGTCGAGGATCGCTTTGTCGAATAGGAATACAGGAACTACCGGAAGTCCGGAGCTGAGGGCGTGAAAAAGTGCTGCGTTGTCGTTTAGCCGCAGGTCGCGGCGGAACCAGTGGAGGGCTACCTCAGGTTTGTTGGGCATGGAGTTGTTGAAGTGCGGATTGCAGGGTAGGATACAAGAAGTCGAAACCGCTTTCTTGCATTTTTCGGCATGAAACACGGGTACTGTCCAGAACGATGGCGCTTTTTTCTCCCAGAATCATTTTCATTATGAATGAGGGGGCAGGAATTGCGATGCTTCCGCGTTGAAAAATTTTACGGAGCAGCTGCATGAATTCTGCCTGCCTTACCGGTGACGGGGCTACTGCATTGAAGACGCCTTCGGAGGATTCGTTTTCGATGGAATGCATGATCATCCGGCATACATCTTCAATGTGGATCCAGCTCATGAATTGCCGCCCGTCACCAAGTATAGGGCAGATGCCGAACTGCAAGGGTTGTAGCAGCTCCTTCAGGGCTCCGCCATTGTTTGAAAGGACAATGCCTATGCGGAGTTTGACAGAGCGTACAGGTGAAGTTGCATAAGCCTTTTCCCATTTCAAAGTGGTTTCTGCCAGGAATCCCGAGCCCGGATCGCTGTTTTCGTTCAGCCACTCGTCACCCCGGTTTCCGTAATAACCAATGGCGGAAGCGCTCACCAGGCATTTGACCTGATGCGGATATTCGTCCAGTGCTTTGATCAATGTGCGTGCTGCCTGAAGCCGGCTGCCAATCACTTCATCTTTAAAAGCCGCGGTCCATTTACCGGATGCGATTGGAGTACCGGCCAGTGATACGATAGCATCGCATTGATCCAAGGCGCCGGAATCCATCTGACCCAATGCCGGATCCCAACGGAACGAAGGCACGGGTTCTTTTTTGGTGACAGCGCGTGTCAGCCATCGGACCTGGTGTCCTTTTTCAAGGAGCAAGGTTGTGAGTTTTTGTCCGATAAGTCCGGATCCGCCTGCAATTAGTATGGTTGACATGCTTTTCTTCAAACAATTCCACCGGGGTTTAGTTCATTTTTCGCCGGGGTTTTAAGTAACCGAAACTTATACTTCATTCAACAAGGTACGCCGGATCAAAACCCGAATCGCCCGGGTCGAAATCAAGAATAGGTGCTGCAGAGGGCCGCACGCCAAAGCGAACCTGAATACTGAACTTGAAATAGGGGGCAGGAGTCTGGTCGTATTTCAGACCGTCGAGGCCTACACGGTTTAAGGCGGTCAGTCCGATTTCCGGTGTCAGCACAACGTGCCGGTGGGTGTACCATCTTGCCACCAGTCCGGCACGGGGAAACCGGAAACGATACACCAGCGGATCCTCTGAATGAATGGTGTCTTCATTCAGCAAGTGGTAACCCCCCATGTTTTGAAGCCTGGCACTGAGACTGAATTTTCTGGAGAAAATGTGAGTATAAGATGCGTTGAATGGAAAGGTGAACTGTACCTGGTCATCGTTACCAAGTTTTACTCCGACTCCTGCTACGGGCAGAGGCAGATCTTTGCCGGTGATGGGGGTGTAAGTCACTCCGAGGGTATGCCACACCCTGTTGTTATGGTATAGCCTGCGCCAGATCAGCGAACCGTGTATACGAAGACGCGTCGGGTTGAAGGAGAACGATTCGGAGGGCAGTGATAACGAAAGATTAGCCAGGTAAAGGTGACGCAATCCCTTCGCCATCAAACCGGTGACGGCAACCCTGCCCAGCGTCAAAATCCGGTCGGGTTCAATGAAATCGATCTGGCTTTGCCGTGCGTTCAAACTCCCCTGTGCCAGCACCGCAAAGAATGGCTTGCCGCCGTCGGCCGAAAGCCAGTCCTTGCCTGTGTAAATAGGGAACCGGTAGGTGAATGATGCCCCGGCAAAACCGTTTTCCATTGTGGTATCACCCACCTGGCTTGGGTCAAGGTATTCCACATCCGCCTGCCACATCGGCGACAGCAAGGGGTGAGGTTTGTATCCACCCTGCCCTTGAGCAAGGTGAGTGTATAAAACCAACGCTATACAAGTGATACCTTTACAGGCGGATTGAACAGGTTTAATCATTGTCCGATATGCAGCGAAGATAGGCCATGAAGGAAGAACAAATCGAGAAGTACCGCCATGACCTGGCCTATCTGCGGGACATGGCCGCCCAGGCTGAGAAGGATTTCAGCCGTTTTGGTTACGAGTTTTCCTTTCATAACGATCTCCCTGTTTCCTTCGACCGCTACCGTGACGAATTGTCCGTTGCTCTGAACCGTTGGTGCAAGACCGACCCCGAGCGGATACCATCATTGCTTTATCATATCGATTTGCCTGAGCATATGGTTCCTCCGGGGTATGGATGCAAGGATACACCATTGCTGGCGGAGCGGATTTTGCAGCGGGAGCTGATTAAAGTGATTTTGCGCAAACATTATTCAGGCTGAGTTGTTGTTTTATCATCAAGGTCATGTTCCCTAGGCCTTGCTTGCATCAGAACAATGAACAACTTCTCCATCAAAGACGTAGAAGCGTTGACGGGCATCAAGCCCCATACTCTCCGTATTTGGGAGCAGCGCTACGGAATACCGCATCCCAAGCGGACAGCCACCAACATCCGCTATTACGACGACGAGGACATTAAAATGCTCCTTAGCGTAGCCATGCTCAACCGGCACGGTCACAAGATTTCAAAAATCACCCGCCTGAGCCGCGAGGAGCTCGATCAGATGGTGATGGACCTCACCCTGAATGCCACGGACCAGCTGGTTCAGATTGAATCGCTGACCAAGGCCATGTTCGGTCTGGATGAAATCGCGTTCGAAAAAATTCTCTCTTCCAACATCCTCCAGCATGGCATGGAAAACACGTTCATGGAACTTGTTTTTCCTTTCCTAGGCCGTGTCGGCATGATGTGGCAGACCGGAAGTGTGAACCCTGCATATGAACACTTCATCACCAATCTTATTCGCCAAAAGTTGTTCGTGGCCGTGGACGGTCAGCCCAAGAATATCAGTGCCAACGGAAAGAAGTTTCTTTTGTTCCTGCCTACTCATGAACCGCACGAGATCGGCCTTCTTTTTGCCAATTATCTGATCCGCTCCAAAGGACACCACACCAGTTACCTTGGAGCTAACCTGCCCATGGACGACCTGAATCCGGTGATGTCCATTTATAAAGCGGATTACATCCTGACGGTTTTAACTTCGGCCATCGCCTCGCAAACACCGATGCATGTGGCGAATAAATTATCCAGTGACTTTCCAAATGCGCAAATCCTGCTTGCAGGGCATCAACTGTTTCAAGCCAATATCAACCTCCCCAAAAACGTTAGGGTTTTGCATGCCATGTCGGATCTGGTTCAGTTGCTGGAGCAACTCAAAGTATAAGTGCTCAGGTAAGTTCAGCGCTGAGGATTAAAGGCGCAATAATTATGCTTTTCAAAGGCGATCCAATCGGATGACTTATGGGGATGTACTTCAGTGGCAGGTGCACAAGCCCTGCATCTTCTGCTGCTTAGGTGACTACCTCCCGAAAATCAGGCAATATCCTTTTTAATGTAGGTCAGGAATTCCGACCGCACATCTCTGTTTCGAAACTTGCCGCTATAATCGGAAGTGATCGTGGTTGAATTGACATCACGGATGCCTCGTGAAGCAACGCAGAGGTGAGCTGAGTCTACCACAACAGCTACGTCTTCAGTCTTCAGTGCTTCCTTGAGCGCTTCGGCGATTTGGATCGTCAGCCGCTCTTGCACCTGTGGGCGGCGCGCGTAGTAATCGACAAGTCGGTTGAGTTTGGAAAGACCGATCACCTTGCCGGAGGAGAAATAAGCCACGTGGACCTTGCCGAAAATCGGAACAAGGTGGTGTTCGCAGGTGGAATAAAAGGTGATGTCCTTTTCCACCAACATTTGCTTGTAGTGGTATTTGTTGCTGAAGAGGGTGATGCCGGGTTTGTTGGCAGGATCGAGCCCGCGGAAGGTCTCGTTCACATACATTTTCGCCACCCGTTTTGGGGTGTCCCGGATACTTTCATCGCTCAGATCAAGCCCCAAAATGTGAAGGATTCCTTCGACGTGAGCTGCAATGAGGCGAACCTTTTCTTCCGGATCCAATGCGAAGGCATCTTCACGAAGTGGGGTTGCTGTATGAGCTATGGCGTGGTGGAGTAATTCATCCAACTCTTGCTCGTCTTGGTCGCTGGAGGTGGTTTTCAGGCTGCTTGCCGGCTCATCGTTGAGGCGGTGATAGCGTTGCATATGTGGATTCATTGGGTAGGGATTGTAAAACAAGAAGTAGAACGAACGAAACCATTAAACTGTTTAATAACATGTATTAATATATTTAACAGTTGAATATTTAATAGGATATAATTTGGGTGTAATAGCCTCTAAAACATAAATGTTAAACCCTATAAATGCAATTTAAATATTGATAATCAATACGATATATTTTGTTTAACAAAATATAACAATAAATTACACAAAACTGTTGCGTCGGGCAGGTTTAAATCATAATTTTGTGAAGCTTTTAACATTAAAACTTAAACAAATGACCCAAATCGAATTCAATCACCAGGTGAATACCCACTACAAGCCTCTCCGTGGTTATGCCATGAAGCTCACCCAAGATCCTGAAGATGCCAACGATCTGGTTCAGGAAACGATGTTGAAGGCTTTTCGAAACAAAGACAAGTTCGAAGACGGCACGAACCTGAAAGGGTGGTTATATACCATCATGAAGAACATTTTCATCAATAACTATCGCCGCATGGTGAAGGGCAGTGTGGTAAGCGACGATACGGAAAATCAATTCTACATCAACAACGCCAGCCATTCGGTCCGTAACGACGGAGAAGGCCGTATGGTACTGAAAGAAGTTCGTAAAGCCATCGGTCATTTGTCGGATAATCTCCGGACGCCTTTCATGATGTCGTTCGAGGGTTACAAATACGAAGAGATCGCCAAACATCTGGCAGTGCCGCTTGGAACGGTGAAGATTCGTATCCACGTAGCACGTCAAAAACTGAAAAAAGAGCTCAGTCCCTACGGAACTGAAAAGGGATACACCCTGAATTAATTGGTTCGGGAACAAACAGACACATTCAATTAGGTAGGTTTTAGGTTGCATGAGGGCCTCGTTTCGACGGGGCTCTCTGCTTTTGGGTGACTATCTTTGTATTTCTTCCTTTCATGAAAGCAAAAAATCCTTCCCTTCGCCGATGGCTGCTCGTTCTTGTACTTCCTGCTGTCTGGTTTTTTTGGGGATTCGCAGATGACTACTTCCGCATTTCCAAGTACATCGACATTTTCTCCAGTGTCTACCGGGAGGTGAACGACTACTATGTGGACGATGTGAAACCCGGTGAATTGATGAAGTCCGGGATCGACGGCATGCTTAAATCGCTTGATCCCTATACCAACTATTACCCGGAGTCGGAGATCGAGGATTACAAAATGAAGCATGTCAGCACCGAATATGGCGGTATCGGTGCCAGCTCGTTCAGAAAGGGTGACAGCATAGTGATCTACGATGTTTATGAGGGTTTTCCTGCACAACAATCGGATCTGCGCGCCGGAGATGTGCTGGTCACTGTGAACGGCCGGTCGGTGTCGAAGCTCGAACCCGGAGAGATCGACGAGATGATCAAAGGGCAGGCCGGTACGGCGGTCAAGCTTGGCTTACGACGTTATGGCGTCGACCAACCGATAGAACGCTCCATCACCCGCGCAGAGATCAAGCAGAAAAACGTGCCGTATTTCACCATGTTGAATGACAGCACCGGTTACATCAAGTTGGAGAAATTCCTGCAGGAGTGTTATAACGAAGTGCGGTCGGCTTTGGTTGAATTGCAAAAGAATCCGGGTATGAATTCCCTTGTGTTCGATTTACGCGGAAACGGCGGTGGTCTGCTCGAAGAGTCTGTTCACATACTAAACCTCTTTGTCCCCAAGGGGGAGTTGCTGGTTACACAGACCGGGAAAACGGAAGGGTCGAACAACACCTATACGGCCAAAAACGATCCATTGGCTCCAGATTTGAAAGTGGCTGTACTCATTGATAAATCCTCCGCCTCGGCTTCCGAGATCACCGCCGGTAATTTCCAGGACCTTGACCGCGGCGTGGTCATCGGCCAGCGTTCGTTCGGTAAGGGGCTTGTTCAACAAACCCGTCCATTGACATACAATGCACAGATGAAAATTACGGTGGCTAAGTACTTCACCGCTAGTGGTCGTTGTGTTCAAACCAGGATCTACCGTCAACGGAGTCCCGACGGTGAATCGGTTACTGAAGTCCCGGATTCACTCGTGAAGCCGTTTAAAACAAAGGGCGGACGTACCGTGTACGACGGGTCCGCGGTATATCCCGATCGGTTTTTGTCCCCACCTGACACGAGCAACATCGCCCGCAGTCTCATCGGGAACCTGGTGATCTTCGACTATGCCAGCCGTTACAGGCAGATGCACGATTCGATCCCTTCTGCAAAGGAGTTCCGGTTAAGCGACAGCGATTATGCCGATTTCGTGCGCTTCGCTTCAGGACGCGAATACGATTACTCCACTCGAACCGAAGCTGCATTCAAGACCTTGGGGGAAACAACCAAGCGCGAAAAATACTTCGATCGTATTCGGCAGGAACTCGATGCGCTCGGCAAGGAGCTTGGTCACAATAGAGAGGAGGATCTTCGTTTGTTCAAGGATGAAATAAAACGCTTCCTCGAGCAGGAAATCGTTTCGCGTTACTATTTCCAGGCCGGCCGCTACAATTACATGTTCGTGCACGATCCAGTTGTCCGTGAAGCCTTGACCGTTTTGGGTGACAACGCATTGTACCGCTCCATTTTGAAAGGGGAGGGGGCCTATAAAGTCATCGGTAAGCCTAAGGGATAAGTGGATTCCGTGTAAAAACGGAAGGTTTTGTTATTCAATGGACACCTTTGAACTGATCGAGGAAGCGCACGTCGTTTTCTGAGAAAATCCTCAAGTCGCTGATGCTGTATTTGAGCATGGTGATCCTTTCGATGCCCATGCCGAATGCAAAACCACTGTACTCTTCCGGGTCGATATTGCCGTTTTGAAGCACAGCGGGGTCGATCATGCCGCAGCCAAGGATCTCTACCCAGCCGCTATGTTTACATACATTACAACCGGAGCCTTTGCAAATGCTGCAGCTGATGTCCATTTCAGCACTAGGTTCGGTGAATGGAAAATAGGATGGTCGCAGACGGATATTGGTATCCTCTCCGAACATCTCCCGAGCGAAATGCAGCAGGGTCTGTTTCAAATCGGCGAAGGAAACGCCTTTGTCGATGTAAAATCCCTCTACCTGATGGAAGAAGCAGTGTGCACGGGCAGAGATCGCTTCGTTCCGATAAACGCGTCCGGGACAGATTGTCCGGATAGGGGGGCGCTCGCTCTCCATCACCCTGACTTGAATGGACGAGGTGTGGG
Source organism: Bacteroidia bacterium (assembly GCA_032111385.1). GTDB lineage: Bacteria > Bacteroidota > Bacteroidia > AKYH767-A > OLB10 > JAJTFW01. The sequence continues at coordinate 2,972 of JAULUX010000218.1, read as the reverse complement.
TGCGCAATGCCAATGATCCGCGGTAGAGTTTTGCGTCGGGCTCGAGGTCGATGAAAAACGTATCCTGCATGTCGCGTGCAGGATGCTCGGGTGGAAAATTCAGGGCTGAGAAATTATGCCAGTCGTCTTCTATTTCAGGTCCATCGCTTACATTGAAACCGATACGGTTGAAAATACGAATGATCTCCCGTCGTACAATGGACAACGGATGCCTTGAACCCGCAGGAAGCGGGTCGGCCGGCAAGGTCAAATCGATTTTAGGACCGGATGCGGTTTCAGCTTCGTCAAACCGGGTGCGGTATTCTTCCAGCTTGTTTTCGGCAGCAACCTTCAGTTCATTCACCAGTTGTCCGAAGGCTTTTCTGTCTTCAGGAGCCACCGTCTTCATCTGCGCGAAGAGGTCCGTCAAAACCCCTTTCTTGCCCAGGAAACGCAGGCGGAATTGCTCCAGCTCCGTTTTGCCGGATGGGGTGAAATCGAGGATTTCCTTTAGCAGACTTTGGATGTGATCGCTGGACATGAAGTGTGTTGCGCGTGATGGATGGGACTATCGCTGATGGGGAAGAATGTCTTACTCGGTGATGATGCGCATCTTCATGCGCACATCCTGCATTGGGCGGTCGCCGGGGGCCGTTTGCACCGCAGCAATCTTGTCAATGACGTCGATTCCTTCGATCACCTCACCAAAAACGGTGTAGTTCCTGTCAAGCCAGGGTGAGCCGCCTACGGTTTTGTAGGCTTCTATCTGTGCAGGGCTGAACTTGAAACCGACTCGCTGTTCGGCCATCTGAATCTCCTGGTCGTTCATGGGTTTGCCTTGAACGATGTAAAACTGGCAGCTGCTGGAAGCTTTCTGCGGGTTGCCGTCTCGGGCGGCCGCCAATGCTCCCTTTTTATGGAAAATGGTGTCGACGAATTCAGCAGGAATACGGTCACCGATACTGCCGGAACCGAGGGGTTGTCCCGGGGCCGCATTGCGCGATTGGGGATCTCCGCCCTGGATCATGAAGTCCTTGATGACCCGATGGAACAGAAGGCTATCGTAAAACCCTTCCTGAACCAGCTTCAGGAAATTCGCGCGGTGAAGTGGGGTCTCTTTGTAGAGTTTGAGTTTCATGGTTCCGAGGTTGGTGGTCAGCTCAACCAGGGTGTCTGGGGGGGTGGTGCTCATGGCTTTGGATTTCTTTTGTGCTGAAAGGTGACCGCTACCGAGGAATAAAATCAGGAGGCTCAGGGTCAGGATTTTGTTCATGGTATTGATTTTTAGCTATTTTCGTTTTCTGTAACCCGATGTTTCGGGCTGGGCAAGTTTACATAAATTTGAACAATTCTCGCGCAGCTGCGTACAAGGTCGAAAACCCCATCCCCATGAATCGTATTCTGACGATCATTCTGTCTCTGTCCGGACTTTTTTTCCTGACCACCTCCTGCAAGAAAACCGAACCTTGTGAAGCGGTGATCACCGTGGTGAATGAACAAGGTCAGCCGGTGGCCGGTGCCCGTGTCGTTCTCCGTCAGGATAGTGTGGTGAACCCCCAAACCGGTATCCGTGCCGATATTTTCGATGAGGAATTCACCACCAGCAGCGGTGAGGCCTTTTTTGAATTCAAATGGGAAGCGGTATTGAATGTCGAAGCTGAATTCGATACGCTCAATGCCCGCGATTACATCCGCCTGGAGCAAAGCGAAACCGTTCGCAAGACGGTTATCGTCCGTTGATTTCCCGTTCTGCCGGCCATGTCCTGAGGAAAAGCACCGCTCGGGGGCAATGACTATTTTTGCCGGTATGTCAACGAATCACTCCTTGCCTACTGTCGATGGTTTTGATTTTAATAGTAAACGCGCCCTCGTCCGTGTCGATTTCAATGTACCCCTCAACAGTGCATTCGAAGTAACGGATCCGACACGGATCAAAGCAGCAATTCCTACCCTGCGTAAGATTCTCAACGATTGCGGTAGTGTTATCCTGATGTCTCATCTTGGTCGGCCCAAGGAAGGTCCGGTGGAGAAATACTCGTTGAAGCATGTCATACCGACACTTTCAGGGTTGCTCGGTTGTCCGGTACAATTCGCCACAGATTGCCTGGGCGCTGATGCCACCGGTCTTTCTACAGGTTTGCAGCCCGGAGAAGTTCTCCTTCTCGAGAACCTGCGTTTCTATAAACAGGAGGAAAAGGGAGACGAGGATTTTGCAAAGCAACTGGCATCCTATGGTGACGTCTATGTGAATGATGCTTTCGGCACGGCACACCGGGCCCATGCCAGCACCGCGGTCATCGCCGGATTTTTTAAAGGGAAAAGCCTGTTTGGGTATGTGATGGCAAGCGAACTCGAGAATGCAGAGAAAGTATTGAGCCAGGCCAGACATCCCTTTACTGCCATCATGGGCGGAGCTAAGGTGAGCGACAAAATTCTCATCATAGAGCGTTTGATGGACAAGGTGGATCACCTGATCATCGGTGGCGGCATGGCCTATACGTTCATAAAGGCCCAGGGAGGTGAAATCGGCAACTCGCTTTGTGAATCTGACAAACTGGACCTGGCGATCGATATCCTCAAAAAGGCCGAAGCAAAAGGAGTGAAGATCCATTTGCCGGTCGATTCTGTGAACGGTGATAAGTTCGACAAGGAAGCCGCTGTAAATGTGACGGATATCCGTAAAATACCCGACGGATGGTTGGGATTGGACATCGGTCCCGCATCCGCTTCTGCATTTTCCGCGGTTGTCAAAGGAAGCAGCACGATCTTGTGGAACGGTCCCATGGGCGTATTCGAAATGGAGAAGTTTCAATCAGGTACACGCGCAGTTGCAGAAGCGATTGCACAGGCTACTTCCAAGGGGGCATATTCACTCATCGGCGGCGGAGATTCGGCTGCTGCGATCAACCTCTTCGATTTGGGTGACCAGGTATCGTATGTCTCCACCGGTGGAGGAGCTCTGCTGGAATACATCGAGGGGAAGGAACTGCCCG
>JAULUX010000217.1:0-7273 GCA_032111385.1 Bacteroidia bacterium | reverse complement strand
GAGCGCCATGAACTGGGCAACGACAGAGGTGTCCTTTACCAGCTTGTAGGTGCCCGGCTGATTGAGTTCGTGGGAACTCAATCCTGTACCTGCCGCAGGAGAAAAAGGCTGTATGGTATATCCCTTGTACAACAGGCCCTTCTTGTATAACGACTGAAGAAGGTACCAGCACGTTTCAATGTAGGAATTATCGAATGTGATGTAGGGATGGTCCAGGTCAACCCAGTAGCCCATCTTGCGGGTCAGGTCGTCCCAAGCCGACTTGTATTTCATGACCTCCTTCCGGCAGGCGCGGTTGTAGTCTTCAATGGAGATCTTATCACCGATGTCTTCCTTGGTGATACCAAGGGTCTTCTCGACACTGATCTCGATGGGCAACCCGTGCGTATCCCAGCCTCCTTTACGTTCAACCAGGAAGCCTTTCTGGGTCTTGTACCGGCAGAAAATATCCTTGATGGTGCGGGCCATGACGTGATGGATACCCGGCAAACCGTTGGCAGAAGGAGGACCTTCATAAAAAATGAACGGAGGCCTGCCGGATCGCTCTTCCAGCGATCGTTCGAACACACGTCTCTCCTGCCAATGAGCGAGGACCTGCTCGGCCAGCCCCGGGAGCTGCAATGAATCGTATTCGGGATACCCTGCCATAATAGGGGGTCAAATCTACGCAAATTAGGGGGAAAGCGCCGCCTCGGCTATACCCTACCCGATCATCGATCCGGTCAACCCGGAAATGGTGATCTACGAGATAACCGTCATTCCTATTTAACTGTGGGAACCGATGGCCCGGATCCGGAGCTGAACAGGATATTCAAAATCACCCCGGCCAGGACGAGCAGGATGCCCGCCAGGTCTTTCCAATCGGGGGCTTCCCCAAAAAAGAGAAATCCAAGCAGCAGGGCATAAACCACACCCAGGTAATTCAGCACCGAGACTCTAGCGATCCGTTCGCTTTGAAGTGAACGTGTCAGGTTATCCTGGCCCCACTGGGTGAACAATCCCATCAGGAAGATGTATGGTAAGTCGGACCAGGAGGGTGTGGTCCACAACCAGAAGAGACTCACGGCACCGGCAAGTGCACCAATGAGCTGGAAATGCAATACCACGACAAGGGGGTGCTCCCGTTGCTTAAGAACGCGAACCATATTGTAGGCCAGGGCCGAAAAGACGGCCGAGGCGATGCCTATGCCGAGCAGCGACCAGGAAACACCGTCGGAAAAGCCCTTGATCAAAAGAACACCGACAAATGAAAGCATGAACCAGAACCACTGCAACGGCCTTACCCGCTCCCGCAAAATGAAAATGGCGAAGATGGACGTAAACACCGGAGAAAGGTACTGGATGGTCACCGCTGTACCCATGGGCATACGCTGCAGGGTGTAGAAAAATGAAAACAGGGCGATGGTTCCGAATGCGCCCCGTAGAAACAGCAATTTGCGGTTCACTCCCCACCACTCCACACCCTCTTTACCCAAACTGACCAGTCCGATTACAGATGCAATTCCGCAGCGGAAGAACACCAGCTCCATGGTTGGTAAATGCGCCAGCTTCTTAACGGCAAGGTTCATCAAAGCGAACCAGAACGTGGCCAGCAACATGTGCCTGACCCCCGGTGTGAGGTGGATGGAACTCATAAACCGGAAACGGCCGGATCAGTCAACCTCTTTTTTGTCTTTGATATAACGGACCGAGAAGGCATTTGCCCGCCTGTAAAACTGATCGACGACAACCGGGGAACCGGCATTGAACTGCCTCGCGTAGGCGGTTTGTTCAGCCCGAACAGTGGATGTCCAATAGAAACCCTGCTCCCCTTTCTTGCCGAAAAGATCGTTGGAACTGTTCGCGCTACGATAACCCGCCAGGGTGAGTTCCATGCCGGAAGAGCCGCCTTGAAGCAATTCACGGGCTGCCAATGAATCGCCACCGTAGTGATCGATCAGCAATTGCCATTCCTCGTCCGTGGGCAGATGCCAACCCGCAGGACATGCTGCCATTGCTGCACTGAAGAAATACAAACGACCGTTGGGTTGATTGGCAATGGAATCGCGCTCGTACCAAAAACTGTTGGTGACAGGAATGCTCAGGTTGTTCCGCATCCACACCTGGTCACCGATGCGGATCGTGTCGGTGGGAATGGCCTTCCAGGCATCAAGCGAGGAAGGTCCGGAACGGATGCCTGCAACCAGCAGAAGCAAGGGTAGCAAAATGATCCAGCGTGTGCTCATGCATTGCAAATGTACCCAGAACACAAGGAATCACCACGGCAAAAGTTCCTTCGCCATCAACATGTTTCATTGCTTATGTTTGAGGATGCGATTCCGCAATTTGATCGTGCCGGTCTGCATCCTGTTTGCATGCACCGGTTCTGCACAGCCCGTTTTTGATGTAGCCCACCTGAATGGAATCGAAATGCCGGTTCAGGGAAGTGGTTCCGGCAACGCCGATTCGCTCAAGCCACAGATTCGAAATGTACACGCCTTCCTTCAGATACCGCTGGACCTGTCTCCCCGCACCACACTCATCGTTTTTCCCTACTTCGAACAGAAATCTTTCGCATACCCGAGAATCTCAAGTGAACAAACCTCCTTCCCTTTCATCCCTTCCGATTTCTCCTGCTATGCATTCACCCTTACCGGCCGCCACACCTTTGCCGATACCAGCTGGAGACTGTTTACTGCGTTTTCGGTAAGGCATTACGGTGAACAGGGCCTATCGCCCGGCAAGGGCAGCATCATACCTGCAGGTGCCGCCTTTTTCGAGCGCAGGTTCAGCCGTGATTTCGCATTGAGAGCGGGATTATTCCTTAGTCGCGAATATTTCGGAAACCTCTGGCTTCCTTTGGTCGGGTTCAACTGGAAGGCTTCGGACAGGCTTTGGTGCTGGGGATTGCTTCCGCGTTTTGCCGTAGCTGATTACCGTATCAACAGCTGGTGGCACGTTTGCCTGCATTTCCGTGGCATCAATGAATCCTATCTGTTCGCAGAGCGAGCGGATGGACGACAAGGCTGGCTCGCCCTTCAGGAGGGGCAACTGCGGTTGGGGCAGGAATTCTACCTCCCAAAAACGCCCATGGTATTCACAATGGATGTGGGGCACACTGTTAACCGGACACTGCGGGCTTATGACCCGTCCTTAGCGGAAGAAATGGAAACCAAACCATCGGACGGCCTCTTTTTCCGTCTCTCGCTCGTCTGGCGCTTACACCTGGACGACCGGTTCGGGAAACAGGAATTATGAGCTGAAGAACTACTGCTCCGCGTCGGCGGAAGCGACTTCTTCATGCACCGCATCCGAGCCCAGGAACTTGATATCCTTGATGTTCAGCTGGAGTGTTGTGCGACCGTTGTAGGTATTCTCCTCCACGTGGTACACCACATCGAAAGCTTCCTGCTGCTCCACTTTGGGGTGGTGATGGCCGAGCTGAAAAGCGATACCATCGTACATGCCGGCATGAATCTCTTCCTGCGTCAGACTCAACTTCAAATGGTTATTCCCGACAACTTTTCCGCGACCATTATCGCGCACGCCGCTGGTGCGGAAAATCGGAGCCATGTTGCCCGGACCGAATGGGGCGAACTGCTTCAGGATCCTGTTAAACGACGGGGTGATATCACGCAGATTCAATTCAGCATCCACCTCGATTTCACGAGTCAGCATCTTTTCATCAATCGTTGAACTCACCACCTCTTCGAATCGCCGGATGAAATTCGGCACATTCTCTTCCTTCATTGTCAGTCCCGCGGCATACATATGCCCTCCGAACTGCTCAAGGAGATCGCTGCAGCTTTCAATGGCATTGTACACATCAAAGTCCTTCACCGACCTGGCGGATCCCGACACCATTCCGTTGCTTCGCGTCAGGACGATGGTGGGGCGGTAGTAACGGTCAGTGAGCCGTGAAGCCACGATGCCGATCACACCTTTGTGCCATTCGGGATCATACACCACAGTTGATTTCCGGTTGATGAATGTCGAATCATTCTCGATCTTCTGCAGTGCCTGTTCAGTGATGAGCGCATCCAGGCCTTTGCGGGTGGTGTTGTGCTCGTTGATATCGTCTCCGAGAAAACCCGCCAGATCGGCTTTCTTCTGGATGAGAAGCTCTACTGCCTTCTCACCGTGTTCGATCCGTCCGGCTGCATTGATGCGTGGGGCGATCGTGAAGACAATATCGTTGATGGTCAACTCTTTTTTGATGTTGCTCAATTCCAGGATCGCTTTGACCCCTGCCCTGGGCTCTTTGTTGACACGCTGAAGCCCGAAATAGGCCAGGATACGGTTCTCGCCCGTGATGGGCACGATATCGGCAGCAATGCTGATGGCCACCAGGTCGAGGAACTGTTCGAGTTGCACAAACGGAACATGGTTCAGCTGGGCGAAAGCCTGGATCAGCTTGAAACCGATTCCACAACCTGAAAGTTCCTTGTAAGGGTAGTCGCAATCGCTGCGTTTGGGATCGAGTACAGCCACAGCAGCGGGCAGAACAGCACCGGGACGATGATGATCGCAGATGATGAAATCGATTCCTTTTGATTTCGCATAATCGATCTTGTCAACGCTCTTGATCCCGCAATCAAGTGCGATGATCAGTGTATATCCGTTTTCGTGCGCCCAGTCAATTCCTTGTTGTGATATACCATACCCTTCCTTGTACCGGTCGGGAATGTAGTAATCGATGTCCCCAGCATAGGTCTTCAGGAACGTGTACACGAGAGATACAGCCGTTGTGCCGTCCACATCGTAGTCGCCATAGACCAGAATGTGCTCTTTGTTGGCCAGGGCTTCACCGATGCGGTCGATGGCCTTGTCCATGTCGCGCATAAGAAAAGGGTCATGAAGGTCATCCAGCGAGGGTCGAAAAAAGCGACGGGCCTCCTCGTAAGTGGTGACTCCACGCTGAACCAACATGTTGACCAGGATCTTGTTGATGCGCAATTCGGAAGCGAGCCCGTTGACAACATCGGGTGGTCCTTGTTCCTTAAGTACCCATCGCTTTTCCATGAAAACTCAATCCTGATTCTACAACAAACAAATATACCCCGACAACCGAGGGGGTACTCCCGCAATTGCGTAAGTTATCGACAAAAACGGGTGAACGCAAGGTTTTCGCGTTCCGTAAACCAAAAAAGCATCTAAAAAATTGAATATTAAACGTTTAACTCAGGACTTCTCGCCCTGATCCTTCAGAATTTCGCTTAGCCGGGGACGCAACCGCGAACGGTAAACAGACAGGTTGTCGCGCTTGTCCTTGCCTTTTCGAAGGCGCACCTGCTCCTCCATTGGCAAATGAATAGTGTGCTGGCAGGCGGGCGTGCAGCAGCCTTCGTATTGATTCCGGCAATCCGCACACTGGATAAAGAGCAGATGGCAATCGTCGTTGGCACAATTCACGTGCGTATCACATGATTTACCACACTGGTGGCAGTTGGCAACAACATCATCCGTAATCCGCTCGCCCATCCGTTCATCGAACACGAAGTTCTTGCCGATGAACTTTGAGGGAATACCCTCCTGCTTCACTTCTCTGGCGTACTGGATGACCCCCCCGTAAAGCTGATTGACATCCTTGAATCCATGATGCCTGAACCAGGCACTGGCTTTTTCACAGCGTATTCCACCGGTGCAATAGAGGAGAATCTTGTGATCCTTTTTATCCGCAACCAGGTCAACCGTTTTTTGCAATTCATCGCGGAAGGTGTCCACTTCGGGAAGAATCGCTCCTTCGAAATGCCCCACCTCACTTTCATACCGGTTGCGCATATCAATGACAACCGCATTGGGATCCTCCATGGCCTGATTGAATTCGCCGGCGGAGAGGTGCTTACCCACATTGGTCACATCGAATGTGCCGTCATCCAGGCCGTCTGCCACGATTTTCCGCTTGACGCGCACAATGAGCTTCAGGAATGACTTCCCGTTATCCTCTACTGCGATCTTCAAAGGAACATCCTTCAAAAATGCATCCTCCTGAATCAACTTTAAAAACTCATCGTAACGTGGTTCAGGAACACTGATTTGTGCGTTGACACCCTCCCGGGCGATGTAAATCCTGCCCAGAACGCCAAGGTTGTCCAAATGAAGGTACAGGTGGTCGCGGTAATCCTCCACACTGTCAATGATCACATACCTGTAGAACGAAAGTGTAATCCGCTTGAAGTCTTCGGATTCCAATCGTTTCCTGAGGGTCTCTTTGTCGTATTTGTTGCGCAAATCCATGCGGGCCCAAAGATACGACCCTGCTCTTGCGCAACGCAAGTCCGATAAAAAACCGAAGCCATGACTCATGTCATGGACTTCAGTGCTTCTTTCAGGCTTAGGGGCGATAAACGGTGTGTACCTAGGAAGTGCATCACTCGCTCCGGTTTGGTTTTCGCATATTGCCTGAGGGCCCAACCGATGGCCTTCCGGATGAAAAAATCCTGCTCATGGGCGCAATTCGCACAGTAACCGAAGAGTAAGTCATCGCGCACCTGATCCCTGTATTTCAGCTGAAAGATGATGGAAGTACGTCGAAGCCAAAGGTTGTCGCTCTTGTTCCAGCGTGAGGTCACCGGAACCATTTTTTCCGGAAATCGCCTCAGAACAGGGCCGGCCAGATTCGCCGCCAGAAAATCGACGGTGTCCCACCAGGATTTACTAAGGATAAGCGATTCGATCAAATCAAGATGACCAACCCTGAATTCCTTTTGCCGGAGTTGGATCAAATCCATGGCGACATACTGGCATTCGCGCTCCTTCTGCGTCCACCACCATTCGACCGCTGCCCATGCCGCTTCGAGGGAAAGTTCCCGCCAATCAGCGTATAACGGCTTCAACAACTCCTTCCTGATCGGTGCAGGAATGCCAAAAAAGGGGAACTGATCGCGCATGTACCGTTCCATCCCCGGAGCCCGACCGCCATCGGCATTCGCCTTCAGTACGGCCTTCACACGCTTGGCAAAAGCTATTCCCCGGTCTTTCTCGTCCATGCTGACAAATATCAATACGCCTAAGATTTATTCATGCCCGGGCTTGGATAAATTTGTAAAAAACAAGTCATGGATTTCCTCCACCTCCACCTGCTCCTGAACCATTTCCCCATCATTGGCACCCTGTTCGGTTTTTTGATCATGGCCTGGGGTTTATTTCGCAAATCAGAGGCAGTTCAGCACGTGGCGCTTGGGATATGGTTCTTCATGGCTGTGATCAACTTGTTGGTGATGAAGTCCGGTGAAGAGGCAGAGGAGAAAATGGAACAATGGCCCGGAATCAATGAATCCGCTTTGCACGAACA
>JAULUX010000216.1:0-17494 GCA_032111385.1 Bacteroidia bacterium | reverse complement strand
CAGTTTCGGATACTGCGGGTCGGGACTTTCAATAAAAAAACTTCCCAAAAACAGCAACGGCCCTGCAAATCGTGCCCAGGTGCTGCTCAGGAAAGCGCTGCTTTCTTCCGAGGGAGTATTTGTCGGTTTGATGTCCATCTTCCGCTTTGAAAAATATTAAAAAAGCCCCACCGAAGGCAGGGCTTTGTTGAATTCTTACGAATGAAAATTACTTGGCCTGATTCAGCTCCAGATTGATGGTGATGGCAACTTCGTCACCGACTACCAAACCGCCGGTTTCGGTAGCTACACTCCACAGGAGCTTATAGTCTTTGCGGTTGATGCTGCTGGTCGCTTTGAATCCGGCTTTGGTGTTGCCCCAGGGGTCTTTGGTCACACCCATGTGATTCACGTCGAATGTTACCGATTTGGTCACATCACGGATCGTAAGGTCGCCGGTCAAAATGTATTTCTTTCCATCAACCTTTTTGAACGAAGTGCTCTTGAAGGTCATCTTGGGGTATTTTTCTGCATTGAAAAAATCGTCCCCCTTCAGATGCTTGTCGCGGCCTTCATTGTCGGTGTTGATGCTGTTCACATCGATACTGAATTCAACCTTTGCATCATTGAAATCATTTCCCGTGCTGGTGACTTTGCCATCGAAAGTCTTGAAGTTTCCTTCCGCTTCGGAGATCACCAGGTGACTTACCGAAAAACGGACGTTGCTATGTGAGGCATCAACTCCCCAGTTGGTCTGGGCGGAGATAACAGTGCTCGTCGCTGCAAAGACGAGGGAAAGCAGAAGTTTTTTCATGTTTTTTTGTTTGGTTTGAGCAAATCTAATGTAATTACAATAGATGTATATACAATTATTTCTGAATTAAGTGATAATCAATTGAAAATCAATTGAAAAAATTGACTATCTAAGAAAACGGGTGATGTATTTGTAAGTCAGACCGGCAACAAGCATTTCGGCCGATTTCATCACAGAGGCGTACTTCTGCTTTTTCTCGTCGCTAACCGATGAGGGGAGGACTTTCAGAACTGTATCGTTGATCGTATTGAATATACCGGAGGCTTTTTCGATCTGTCCGGTGCTGAAGGGAAGAACGGATTCAAGTGCCATTTTGCCAAAATTGGCCTCGAGGTACTTGATTTCACCGGACAAACGTTCTTCCCGGACCTTGATGTCTTTGCTCAAGATTTGTTTTTTATTTCGAATTCTGTCCAGCGGTTTCATGATTGGGAAGAGGCTGGAGGTTTTGCGGATGATTCTTCAGTCGATTCCTTGGGTATCAGTCCGGCGGCTATGCTTTGGGAGATGCCATCCTGAATTCGGTTGCGAAACAAAATGACGAGTAAGGTGATCGCAAATAAAAATCCACTGACGATAAGAAATCCCATGGGGTAGTCGTTCAATTTGCTCCCTATAACAAGTCCGATCGCCACCATCAGAATAAGAAAGAAAACGGTAAATATCCAGGCCTGGATCAACAGTGATCCGATCTTTCCGCCGGTTACGGCCACCTGCTCTGAAGCCTGATATCGGATGAGTTCAAGTCGTGCGTTGATGTACCCCTTCAATTCCTCCTTCATCCGCGAAGCGAAAGAGCCAAAGCCGGATTCTTTGGGTTGATCAGCCATTCGGTTCTTCTGATTTCAGGTTGTTTTCATCAGCGACCTCGGGGTCTTCAAGCTGGCTCTCCAGTTCATCTTTGAAGCGTGAAGCCGATTCCTTCAGGTCTTGAATCCATTTTTCCGCTTTTCCGCTGGCGATGAGATAGCCTACGGCAGCTCCGACCAACGCGCCGAAAAGGAAAGGTGTCCAGGAATTCGATTTTTTCTCCATCCGTTTTGTCAAAAATAACCAATGAAACGATCACTGAGTCCTGATGTAAGTGATCAGGAAAGATGATTACCGTCATGCTTGCCTTGTCAGGCGTTGGATCAATTCCCTGTGATGTGGGTGCATTTCCATTAGTGATCCTCTTGAAGCGAGCTCGAAATCTTCGAATTCGAAACCGGGTGAAACACTGCAGCTGATGAGGATGAAATCGCTCGGGCCGGTGACCTCTGCCGCGAACCAGGTTCCCGCAGGAATATGCACCTGAAGCACATCACCCCGTTGAAGGTTGGGGCCGATGGTTATGGTGTTCAATACGCCATTGGGGTCAATGCAATGCACAGCTGCAGTGGATCCGGCATGGAAGTACCAGGTTTCATCGGAGCGCAAACGGTGAAATGCAGAAAAGAAATCCCGAAGCAAAAGGAAGTAGATGACTGTACCTGCGCATCGTTCTCCCAATGCTGTCCGGATTTTTTGACTGGATCGATAGGTCTCTACATAATATCCTCCCTCTGGGTGTTTATGCATGCCGAATTGGGCTACAAAGTCTTCGGCTTTCATGGAATGATGTTCGGATTCAAGTTCAGGCATAGGTCGGCATGTTTAGTTCCAATGCGCATCGGAAATGATTTTTCGGACAACTTCTGTGTCCGTGCAATCCGCAGGGGCGGCAATCCAGTCCTTTCACTTCTGCTATCACTTGTTTTTCGGATAGCGGTCCGAATCCGAACGAGGGAACCGTACTGCAAAAGAAGGCTGTAACCGGTGCGTTCATGGCCGAGGCGATGTGCATCGGAGCTGAATCATTCACGTAGTTCATTCGTGCCGATTGCATCAGGGCGGCAGTTTGTAGAAAGGAGAGCTTGCCTGCAAGGTTGATGATTCGGTCTGGACCACCTGAAGTTTTTGATAAGCGTTCGCACAGGTCAAAGTCTCCCGGTCCACCGATGAGGTAAACGGTCTCTGCTTGGTGTCGTTTGAGCAATTCCGCGATAAGCACCTTCCATTGTTCTTCCGGTACTTGCTTGGTGGCCCACACGGATGCAGGAGCAATGCAGGTGTAGGGTGTGGTTTTATAAACGGATACCGAATCAAAGTCGCTTCGGGAAGGGTAGAGGACCGGTCGTGGGTCAGCATCCATGATCCAGTGGCTGACCAGTTCGAGGTTGCGTTGGGTTTCGTGTCTACCGTCCAACCTGTGTTCAATCCTCCGAGTAAAAAGAAATGACCAGGGATTCTTGTCGAAACCGATCCGCTCGCCAGAACCGCTGAGTGCGGTCAATAGTCCGGTAGCACCAAAGCGTTGAAGGTTTACCACCGCATCGTAGCGGGAATGACGAATGGTCGACCAAAGACGGAATAAGTTCCGGTTTTTTGAAGTTTTCTTGTCCCACGTCAATACCTGCGATATGCCCGGAAAGCTTTTCAGCAGGGATTCGTTTCCTTTCCGCACAAGTACATCGACCTTCGCTTCGGGGTGCGCCCTAACAACTCCCCGAATAAGAGATGTGGCCAGGATCACATCGCCGATGAAAGCGGTCTGTATGATGAGAATCTTCACGCTTAGAACTCCTCCAGTAATTTTTCCGCTTTCTGCTTGAATTCTCCATTGAAACGGACTACCTGTTGCAGGTATCGGCGCGCTGATCTGTTGTCGCCTTTTTTCGCCAAAGTCAGTCCCAGGTACCAATGTGCTGCCTCCTGAAGAGAGACCTCTCCGGACTTGATCACCGACCGCAAATAGCCTTCTGCATCATCGTATTTTCCGAGCGAGAAACAACAGATGCCGGCATAAAATTCGGAGGCAGGCATTTCAGGGATCTGCTTCAGGAGTGAAAGGGCCAGCTGGTATTCGCCTTTATTGTAAAATGCCATCGCCTCGTCGAAACGCGTATCAACTTTTAATGCCTTGCTTTCCATCTCCGCTGCGGCGGGTTGTGCATTCCTGATTCTTTTTTGCTCAATGGACTCCGCTTTGGATTTCGAAAGCGATTTTTTTGAACTCACCACAACGACCTCCTGCAAATCCTCTGAAACAACATCTTTTTCCCTGGCTGCGAACGACTCGTCCGCCGGTTTCCGGCTGTCGGATAGGGTAGTTGCACCGGTTGTTGTTGAACCCGATTCCGAATCGTAGTTGATTTCATTCGCTTCCGGTGCGACGGGTTGAGACTCTTGAACGGTAAGGTCTTCGTTGACTTCGGAATCAACCTTCACCGATTTTTGAATGACGGTTGGGGGAGGAGAAACGGTTTCGGCTTCGTTCTGAACGGATTCTTCTATTTGGCCGGGTTCAGGATTTCCGGGAGTTGTAGACGGTGCAGGGTAGGGTTCAAAGGCCTCACCGATCATACCGGATTCAGACCGATCGGGAATAGCCAGCCAAAGGGTAGCCAGACTGGCCACCAATAGCGCGAATGCGGCGGCAATTCTCCACGGAAAAAGGACACGTACACGTGCGCCTTCATCGGGCTTTGTTAATTCTTCGAGCCGCAGTTTAAGCTCTTCGTCTGCGTTTACGAAGGGAAGTGGATTCGCTGATTCCAGTCCTTCGAGTGCGTCACTGCAAAATGGGCAATCGCTTAAATGGACTTCCAGCTCATACCGATCACTCGGCGACAGCGTACCGTTATGATAGGCCACCATCTCCTCCCGGCTTAAACAACGGGATTGGGGTCGGGAAACGAATCCTTGTTCAGCCATTTTTTTCAAGTCGGATTTTCAGGTTGCGTTTTCCGTTTTGGATATAGCTTTTTACCTGATTCAGTGTGAAGCCGGTTCGATCGGATACTTCCTGATAACTACGTTGTTCGAGGTAGAACAGGCGGAGGCAAGTTCGTTGGGATTCATCCAGATTTTCCAGTTCTTTTTCCATTCGGATGAGTTGGACTTCCTTTTCCTTCAGTTCAAGTTCATCAACCGGTCCCTGATGCAGAAACATGGCCTTTTCCATAACGAATTCCTCCTGCCGGTTGATTTCCTTTCGGGGCGTTCTCAGTTTGCCCAGGCAAAGGTTCTGCGCAACACGGTACAGCCAACCTTTGAAAAAATCGACCTCGTGCTTTTTCAGGTCTGTCATTACCTTTTCAAAAACCTGCATGGCTGCATCCTTGCTGTCGTCCTCGTCTTTCAGATATTTTAAACAGACACCGAGCACCAGGTGACTGTAGCGTTTAAACAAGGTGCCGATGGCCTCTTGTTGGCCTTCCTGTTTATAAAGGTCGACCAGGGATTCGTCATCCAGCTGTTCCAGTTCCTGAGAGCGGCTCACCACGTTTCAAAAGTAATGAACCCCGGTCATGCATCAGGCAATTGATCGGACAATGGAATTTAAGTGGTCTGTCTGCAAGTGAAAGGCTGTTGCCTCGTATCTTCGCTTTCCACATTGAATTTTATCCCATTGAAAGAACTGATCATCCCCGTCGCCTACTCGAACATCGTCGATTTTTTTGGAGTGAACGATGCCAATCTCGATGTCCTTCGGCGCAAATACCCCTCTTTGAAATTCGTTGGAAGGGGGCATGAATTGAAAATCATCGGGGAGGAATCCCACTTGCAGGAAGCGGTCGGCAAGTTCCGCAAGCTGATGGAGTATTTCGAGGAGCATGGTATGCTGACTCCTACAGAAGTGGATTTTCTGGTCGATGGGCCAAAGGCTTCCTCTTCGGTTGAAAAAAACACGGGACAAAGCAGTTCGGACGGAAAGGATGTTCTCGTTTTCGGACCAGGAGGTTTGCTGGTCCGCGCCCGTACTGCCAACCAACGCAAGCTGGTCGAAACTTGTGAAAAGAACGACATCGTTTTTGCAATAGGTCCTGCCGGTACCGGGAAAACCTACACTGCCGTAGCATTGGCAGTACGCGCCCTCAAGAACCGGGAGATCCGTCGAATCATCCTGACCAGGCCGGCGGTCGAAGCAGGGGAGAACCTGGGCTTTTTGCCGGGCGACCTGAAAGAAAAGATAGATCCTTACCTGAGGCCTCTGTACGATGCCCTGTTCGATATGATTCCCGGGGAAAAACTCAGGACTTTCATCGAGAACGGGGTCATCGAAGTGGCACCTCTCGCCTTTATGCGCGGGAGAACCCTCGATCATGCTTACGTGATCCTCGACGAAGCGCAAAATGCCACGGAGAGTCAGCTGAAGATGTTTCTGACCCGCATGGGGCCAAGCGCCAAGATGATCGTCACGGGCGATACCTCCCAGATCGATCTTCCCCGAAATCAGCCTTCCGGTCTTGTACAGGCTACGCGGCTGTTGAGGAATATCGACGGAATCGGTTTTGTGCAGCTGGATGCATCTGATGTGGTAAGGCATCGGTTGGTACGCGATATCATCCATGCTTACGATAAAGCCACGGACGAGAAGAAAAAATCCGAACATTAAGCTCCTGCGACAACACGTCGCTCTGAATAAGCGGGGCATTGGATTTTGATACATTTGTAGAAACACCATTTTCATGGAACAGCTCCTGAACGACAGCCGTTGCATTACCCGAACCAACCTGAAGCTGGACGGGATCACATCTGTTTACCACGGCAAGGTCCGCGATGTCTATGTTATCGACAATAAGCTGATGGTGATGGTGGTTTCTGACCGGGTTTCAGCCTTCGACGTGATTTTACCACGTCCTATACCATACAAAGGCCAGGTGCTGAATCAACTGGCCGCTTATTTCCTCGAGGCCACGCGCGACATCTGCTCCAATTGGATGATCGAAGTGCCCGATGCGAATGCTACCATCGGTGTGTTGTGCAAACCCTATAAAGTGGAGATGGTCATCCGCGGTTATCTCTCAGGACATGCCTGGAGGGAATATGCTGCAGGTAAGCGAATTATTTGCGGTGTGCCCATGCCGGATGGCTTGCGGGAAAACGATCCATTCCCGGAACCCATCATCACGCCCACGTCAAAGAGTGATCATGGGCACGATGTCGATATCTCAGCGGAGGACATCATTCGGCAGGGCATTGTCCAGGAATCGGAATACAGGCAACTGGAACAGTACACCCGTGCCTTGTATGCGCGCGGTTCGAAGATGGCCCGGGAAAAGGGGTTGATCCTGGTCGATACCAAATACGAATTCGGCTGGGCCAATAACCGGGTTTTCGTCATGGATGAAATTCATACTCCTGACTCCTCGCGTTACATCTATCTTGATGGTTACGAAGAGCGTCAACGGCTTGGCCAGCCTCAGCGCCAGCTTAGCAAGGAGTTTTTAAGGCAGTGGCTTATCACAAACGGTTTTCAAGGGTTGGAAGGGCAGAACGTCCCCGACTTTCCGGATGCTTTCGTTCAGGAAGTCAGCGAACGCTACATTGAGTTGTATCAGAAAATAACGGGTCGCGACTTCCTGAAAGATGAATCGTCCGATCCGGTTCGACGGTTGGAAGAAAACATCAATCGAGCGCTTAAGCCGTTACGTGCGGGCATTTGATTGATTTCCGGGGTTTTTCCCACGCAACATATGCGGCTCTGTACTCGTTCAGCATACAGGGGATATGCCTCTGTGTTTTCCCCGAACATTGCTGAAAAGAGCTGTGATAAGCGGTGCATCCTTTTTCAAATCACCGCTGGGATGGAATGGGTCGAAGACGATCACGGTCTTCGTCAAGTAATCGAACGCGCAAAAAACGATTGGAATTCCTGCGCTGAAAGCAATGTGATAAAATCCCGATTTCCATTTGTCGGTTTCCTTGCGGGTGCCCTCCGGGGCTATGGTGAGCACGAATTGCTCCTGGCTGTTGATCTGACCAGCGATTTGTTCAACGAGATCGGTTTTCTTGCTGCGATCTACCGGTATTCCACCAAGTCTGCGGAATAACCAGCCCAATGGAGAGTCAAAAAGCTCTTTCTTGCCCAGATAGTGCGAATGGAAGATGAGGCAGGCCCTCGCACCAAGGCCGATCAAAAAATCCCAGTTGCTTGAATGAGGTGCTACGGCAATGATGTATTTGGGAATTTCACGGGGTATTTCCCCTTTGATTTTCCATCCGCTAAGTTTAAAGCAAAGGCAGAGAAGGTGTCTTAACACCCTGTAAAAATAAAAGGAGTGGGAACATGCCCACTCCTTTTACTTACTTCAGTGTTGTTTTGTCGATTAGTCGGTAACGACTACCAGGTATTTGGAGTTACTCCAGAACTGATCCGGGTTGGTGATTTCAATGGATTTCACCTTCTCGTTTTCCTTTTTAAGCGTGTAGGAACCGGTGGGGTGTGTGCTTGCAAACTTGACGTTCTTACTCACCTTGCTCAACTCAATGGTCTTGGTTGCAGTGAAGTCGATTCGGGTGAAGGCTTCCTGGTTGAAATCGGGAACAACTGATTTCTTGGTACCCAGGCCAAGGAATCCGCCTTCTTTTGTAAGCACCTTCTTATCACGTAAAGTTTTGTAATCGCCAACAGTGTAATATGCGGTGTGCAGACGGGTGGTTTTGTCAGCGATTTCCTGGGCTTTCGCTTCATTGTCGGTTTTGGCGGCTTGAAGCTCGGACTCTACTGTTGCGATTTTCGTATTCAGATTAGTGATGTTAGAGTTAAGCACATTGATGCTTGAATCCCTTTCGGTCAACTGGGTGTTGAGGGACGCGATCAGCTTTTCGAGTTCGGCCACCTTGTTGGAAGAGCGACGAACTCTTGACTGGAGCTCGTTGAGCTTCTTTTTGTTGGTTTCGAGCAGTTGACGGATAGCGTCAATGTCTGAAAGAATCTTTGTTTTTGCATCCTGTGACACCTCTGTATTTCCGGCGTTGGCCTGATTGAGCATCTCCTCCTGTTGTGTCAGAGCATTGATGCTGGCTTGGATGTCATTGATGTCCTGCATGTAACCGTTGATTTCGGTTTCCTTGGCATCGTATTGCGCAAGGATACTGTCACGGTCACGCTTCAGTTTTTCAACTTCGGCTTTGTAGTCAGGTCCTCCGCAGGATACCAGGAGGCCGAGGAGTCCGGCAAGGAAGATGGTGTTTTTCATGAAAGAGTTTTTTGGTGACTGGTTTTGTTTGGTCAAAGATATAACTAAATTCACCTATAATTACTGCAAATCCGCCAATTTTTCACAAGTTTTTTGTGAATATGTCTAACCGGCATTTTTTTAATGTAATGTGTTGAATGTCTGTATTTTGTGATTGTGTTTGGGTTGAATGGTCAATGTTTCCTAAGTAATATGTGTTTAAATATCAATGTGTTATAAATATGTGGTTTTTATTGGAAACAACATTTGTACAACGGAATAAAACTCAATACCCCAGAACCTTCATCATGCTTTTGGCACTTTGTTCTTTGGCAAAAAGCCGGGTGGTGTATTCGCCATCTTCGTCACGGTCTATCAATACGTGTTTGGGGGCCGGAATCAGGCAATGCTGAATGCCTCCATAACCACCGAGACTTTCCTGGTAGGCTCCGGTGTGGAAGAATCCCAGGTACTGGGTCTCGCCGGGTTGCGGCTTGGGCAAAAACACGCGGTTTCTGACCGACTCCATGATGTAATAGTCGTCAGAGTCGCAGGTAATCCCGCCAAGGTTTACCCTGTGGTATTCATCATCCCAATTGTTGATGGCCAATAGGATGAATTTCTGTTTGAGTCCCCAGGTGTCGGGCAAGGTGGTAATGAAAGAACTGTCGATCATGTTCCAAAGCTCGTTGTCATTTTGCTGTTTTTGACCGATAACACTGAACAGGATCGCGCCGCTCTCTCCGACAGTGAACGAGCCGAATTCAGTGACTATGTGTGGCTCGGGAACTTCGTGCTGGGCACAGGTTGTTTTGATCTGACGGATGATCTCGTCCGCCATATACTGGTAGTCGTAGTTGAAGTCGAGCTTGGTTCGGATGGGAAGTCCGCCGCCGATGTCAAGGTATTCCAGTTCCGGACAAATTTTCTTGAGCTCGCAGTACATGTGGATGTTCTTCTGAAGTTCGCTCCAATAGTAAGCAGTGTCCTTTATTCCCGTGTTGATGAAAAAGTGTAGCATTTTAAGCGATATCCGCTTGTCGGACTTGATCACCTGTCGGTAGAAGTCCAGTACCTCGTTGTATCTGATTCCAAGGCGGGAGGTGTAGAATTCCGCATTCGGTTCTTCCTCTGCAGCAATGCGGATTCCGATTTTGTGGGAGCCGTCGTAGGCCTCCAATAAATGACCCAATTCGTCTTTGCTGTCGAGGATGGAGATCAGGTTTTGGAAACCCTCGTTGAGTAGATCGGCGATGCCCTCAATGTAATTCGGTCGCTTAAACCCGTTGCAAAGGATCATGATGTCCTTGTCAATGGTTTTCTCCTCCCATAGCTGTCGGATGATGGGTAGGTCAAAGGCTGAACTGGTCTCCAGGTTGATATCGTTTTTGAGCGCCTCCTTTAAAACGAACTCGAAGTGGGAACTCTTCGTACAATAGCAGTACAAATAATTACCTTCGTAGTCGGCTTTGGCCATGGCTACGTTGAAAAGCCGCTTCGCCTTCTGAATCTGTGAGCTGATTTTAGGCAAGTAGGTGATTTTGAGGGGGGTACCATACTGTTCAATGACATCCATTAATGGGACTCCATTGAAATGCAATTGGTTGTCGATCACCTCAAATCCCTCTTGTGGGAAATCAAAAGTCTGGCTGATGAGGTCGATGTAGCGGTTTTTCATTGAAGTAAGTGAGTTACTTGAGTTATTTTGTGCGAATGTAACTCACTTACATGGTTTGAAAAAGAAAAAAATGGTCCAGTTGGATCCCGATACCTGGCTGAAAGCCTGAAAGAGCAATCTTGCTGCTTTCCATCTAAATAAACGCAGTATGCACAAGAAAATCAAATTGATAGAAGTAAAATCGGAGATTGGAGCGGGTACCCGGGGGGCGAGTCTGGGTCCGGATGCCATAAAAATAGCTGCGCTTGATTACGGATCAAACCTGTTCAATAAATTACCCTCGCTTGATATCCCGGTTGATAATAAACTGTTGTTCGAACACCAGGGGAGTCCCTATGCCAAGCGACTTCGAGGTATACTCAGTATCTACGAGCGACTGAGCAAAACGGTGTCCGATACTATCAAGGCAAAGGAGTTTCCAATCATCCTTGCAGGTGATCACAGTTCGGCCGGTGGGACCATCGCAGGACTTAAAATGGCCAATCCCAAGGCCCGATTGGGCGTGATCTGGATCGATGCCCATGCCGATTTGCACTCGCCATTCACAACACCTACCGGCAATGTTCATGGTATGCCTCTGGCTACGGCTTTGGGTGAAGACAATAGCGTGAACAAGATGAATAAGCCTGACAAAGAGACCATCGAGCTTTGGAACAAGCTGAAGAAAATAGGGGGGGTAAGCCCCAAACTGAACTACACCGACCTGGTGTACATCGGAGTCAGGGATGTTGAGCCCGAAGAGACTTTCCTGATCAAGAAACACAAGATCAAGGTGTTCTCCACGAACGACGTAAAGCGTCATGGGGTTGAGAAAATAGCGAGGGATGCCCTGGCTTATCTAAATAACTGTCAGATGATTTACGTGTCTTTCGATGTGGACAGCATGGATAGTTCCATCTCCAAAGGCACCGGTACGCCGGTACGTAATGGCATTACCGAGAAGGAAGCCGGTTCTCTTTGTGTCCGTTTGATCCAAAATGAAAAAGTCTGCTGTTTTGAAATCGCAGAGGTGAATCCTACCCTCGACAAGGAAAACCTGATGGCGGAAAATACCTTCGAGATCCTGCAGAGGGTGGTGGCTCAAATCGCCTGATCGTCCGCTCCTTTTCGATACAGGGTCCTTTTCACTTGAGCAAAGCCGCTTACTTTTGCGGCTATGGTGTTTGAGCAGGAAATAAAGGCGGCAGTCGTCCAGGCCTTCGAAAGGATTTATGGTAAGTCGCTGGACCCGCAAAGCGTGGTCTGTCAGTCCACACGCAAAGAGTTTCCGGGAGATATCACGGTCGTGGTTTTCGGACTTGCAAAAATGGCGGGTCAGTCGCCCGATGCCGTTGGAAAAGCATTGGGTGAAGCGCTTCCGGAGTTGAATCCCGCCATCCTTGCCTGCAACTTTGTAAAAGGCTTTTTAAACATTGAGCTCAGGAATGAATTTTGGGTTGATTACTACAAGAACACCTTGGGTGCTCCCGGTTTTTTTCTGCATCATAAAGCGGATGCGGATTCAAATCGTCCGGTGCTGGTCGAATACAGCTCACCCAATACCAATAAACCCCTTCATTTGGGGCACATCCGGAATAACCTGTTAGGGTATAGTGTTGCCGAGTTGCTCAAAGCTGTCGGCTGGCCGGTGATGAAAGTCAATCTGGTGAACGACCGTGGAATCCACATTTGCAAGTCAATGCTGGCCTGGCAGAGGTCAGGTCTTGGCGAAACCCCGGCGTCAGGTGGATTGAAAGGCGATCACCTGGTAGGAAAGTACTATGTCGAATTCGACCGGATGTATAAGGCCCAGATAGACGAACTGGTCTCCCGAGGGATAGGAGAGGAAGATGCCAAGCGAGATGCCCCTGTAATGCAGGAAGCGCGGGAGATGCTACGGAAGTGGGAGTCGGGTGATGCGGAAGTGATCGAATTGTGGAAGAAGATGAATGGATGGGTGTACGAGGGCTTTGCGCGGACTTATGACCTATTGGGAGTGGATTTCGATCGTACCTATTACGAGTCCGAAATGTACCTGCTTGGCAAAGCGGTTGTTGATGAGGGGCTTGCCAAGGGTGTATTTTTCAAAAAATCAGACGGCTCTGTTTGGGTCGATCTGACGGACGAAGGGTTGGATCAAAAGCTCCTGCTCAGGGGTGACGGAACGAGCGTGTATATCACCCAGGACCTGGGTACGGCGATAAAACGTTTTGAAGAAACTTCGTTCAGTCGTCTGATCTATGTGGTGGGCAACGAGCAGGATTATCATTTCAAGGTCTTGAAGTTGATCTTGAAGAAAATGGGATATCCCTGGTGGGATAGCCTTTACCACCTGTCGTACAACATGGTCGATCTTCCCTCTGGAAAAATGAAGTCAAGGGAAGGTACTGTGGTGGATGCCGACGATTTGATGCAGGAGATGATCAATGAGGCCGGACGCATCACCCGGGAGTTGGGCAAGATCGAAAACTTCGAATCGGAAGAGGCTGAGCAGTTGTACAAATCCATCGGACTCGGCGCTTTGAAGTATTTCATTCTCAAGGTCGATCCGGAAAAACGGATGCTGTTCAATCCTGCTGAATCGATTGATTTCAACGGACACACCGGCCCGTTCATCCAGTACACCCATGCGCGTATCCGTTCGGTCATCCGAAAGGCTTCGGCCTACGATGAACTCCGGTCGTTCAGGGATTTTGACCTTGGCAAGTATGCCGATCGGATGAACAACCTGGAGCGCGAAGCGGTGAAATGCATACTGCGTTTTACCGACGAGCTGGAGGATGCGGCCGAGCGGTTTAGTCCGGCAATAATTGCCAACTACGTTTATGAACTGGCGAAAGTCTTCAATCAGTTTTACCATGAATGCCCCATTGTGGATCTGCAGCAACCGGAGGCCTCCCTGTTCCGTTTGAGGATCTGCTTTGACGTGGCTGAGGTCATCAGCAAATGCATGTCGTTTTTGGGGATTCGCGTACCGGAGAAGATGTGAGCAATGACAGCGGGTCGTTTCCTTTTCATTTTGGTGTTGACGGTCATAGTGAACGGATTACTGATTCTTCGTGTATCCGGCTGGGGTCTATTGTCTGAGCCCGTACGTCACCAAGGCCGACTTCCATTGCGCAACGGAGATCTTGTTCTGCGTTGCAGCAAAGGGTTGGTCAGCGACTGGTTTCGAATAACATCGCTGACCGATCGCAGGTTCAGCCATGCGGGCATCTTCCTGCAGACCAGCAACGGGCCGGCAGTTGCTCACGTGTCACAGGATCTCCCTTCCGGACTCAAACTCGAACCTTTGGACCGCTTTTGCTCCTCCTATGCATCGGATTTGGTGGGTTGGGCCCGGACCGATTTGACTGACATCGAAAGGAAGAAGCTTCATTCGCTGATTCTTAAGGAACTGTCATCAGGGCGTGAATTTGATGATCGATTTTCATTGGACGAGAGCCGGAAACACTACTGTACCGAATGGGTGCGCGAGGTGTTCATTTCCATTACCGGGGATAGTTCTTATTTCCCGGTCACTGAGGTGGATGAGTTTCGCTACGTGGCCCCCGACAATCTCTATCTGAACACCCACAGCAGCTTAGTCCGTACCTTTGAACCATGATATACCGTGCCAGTCATTTTCTAATCGGACTTTTGCTCATCACGCTAGTCGGCTGTCAAAGTCAAGATGATCCCATTCCCGTTGCAGAAGCATTCCTCGAGGCGATGCAAAGTGGTGATTACGAAAAGGCCGGGGAATACGGTACCACGGAAACCAGGAAATTACTGTTGCAATTCCAGCGCATCCGTCAGATGTCAGGCGATACGCTTTTGGATGGAGAAGACGGACAGATCGAAATACTTTCTGAAGATTTGCAAAAAGACAGGGCGGTTGTGTATTTCCGGTCTGATGCAGAACCGGGTGAGCAGCAGATCACCCTTCGCAAAATTGAAATAGACGGAAAAAAAGTGTGGCGAGTCGACTTGCAGAAACGGGAATTGCCCTGGGATTCACCTCCTGCACAACTCCCCTCCTGAACCAAATTCAACTCAGCAAGCAAAATGATTGTCCCTTTCGATTCACTACCGGATGATTCCCGGATCTGGATATTTCCATCCAATCGTATTCTTGATTCCCATGAGGAAGAGATGCTTTTGAAAAGTACGTTGGTTTTCCTTGATGAATGGACGGCCCACAACCGTAGTCTGACTGCATCCGCCAAAGTGGAAGACCACACCTTTCTTGTTGTTGCCGTTGATGAAAGTGTAACCGGTGCAAGCGGGTGTTCAATCGATAAATTACACCGCTTTGTAAGAGAGGCCGAGAGTCAGCTCGGAGTAAGGTTGATGGAGAGGCTGAATGTGATTCTGCCCGGTAATCCCCTGTCAATCGTTCATTCCTCTCAAATCCCTTCACTGATCGCTGCCGGTGAACTGGATTCAGCCAGTTTGGTTTATGACACCACGTCAGCCCATTTGGGACAGTTTCGACAACAATTCAGGGTTCCTATGAAAGAGACCTGGTTAAGCCGCTATTTGAAAGAAGCATGAGTAACTGGCGTGAGCGATGGAAAACGCAGTCGTTTTGGCGATTCCTGTTCCGCCTGCTCATACTGGCCTTGCTGGTGTATGCATGCGTTAAGGGTTTCAACGCCTGGTTATCCTGGCATTTTGAACATCCGATCACCCCACGTTGATCAGCATACGCTATTCCGAATGGGATAGTCTTGGTCAGGACGGTTACTTCCGCCGGATACGCATGTTCAGCAGCTCGACTATGAGCGAAAAAGCCATGGCGAAATAGATATACCCTTTCGGAACCTCATAATGGAAAGCCTCGATGGATAACATGAAGCCGATCATAAGCAGGAAGGAGAGGGCCAGCATCTTGATGGTAGGATGCTTGTTGACGAAGTCAGAAACCGATTTTGCTGAGACAAGCATGACGATCATCGATACAATAACAGCGATGATCATTATACTGACATGATCCACAAGACCTACTGCCGTCAAAATCGAATCAAAAGAGAAGACGATATCGAGACCGATGATCTGCGCAATGGCCATGTTCAGTGTCAGTTTTCCGGCGGACTTTCCATCCACATGTTCTTCATGCTGGATCTTCGCATGAATCTCCGAGGTGGACTTGGCCATCAGGAACAATCCGCCGAAGAGCAGTACCAGGTCGCGGCCGCTGAATCCTTGCCCCAAGACGGTGATGAACGGCTCTTTCAGGCTTACGATCCAGCTGATGCTGAATAGCAAGGCGATCCGCATGATCAAAGCGAGAAACAAACCGATCCTGCGTGCTTTTGCTTGTTGGTGATGCGGGAGTTTGCCGGCGAGAATGGAAATAAAGATGATGTTGTCGATCCCCAATACGATTTCCATCAGGATCAAGGTGACCAATCCAATTATTCCGTCGGTGGAAAAAATGTAGGCGAGTTCAGCGTTCATAGGGTGCAAAGATAAACTACGGTGTGATAGAGCGGATATTCAAGTCATCTCCAAGCCCTGACTTTGTGTTGCCCTGATTTGCCTCTTCGGGAAATTTCTGCTACTTTTGCACCGTCATTTTCGGGGTGTAGCGTAGCCCGGTATCGCGCCAGCATGGGGTGCTGGAGGTCGTCAGTTCAAATCTGGCCACCCCGACAATACAAGAAAGGTCCGACGTAGTCGGACTTTTTCGTTTTCAGGCCACAGGGAACGCTTGCGTTCATCTGTGAATGAAAACGAAAAAGAGGCTGCGCAGCAGCAGACCTTTCTTGTATTAGTTCTCCACCCCACCAGTTCGGCGCAGCCAATCTGGCCACCCCGACAATACAAGAAAGGTCCGACGTAGTCGGACTTTTTCGTTTTCAGGCCACAGGGAACGCTTGCGTTCATCTGTGAATGAAAACGAAAAAGAGGCTGCACAGCAGCAGACCTTTCTTGTATTAGTTCCCCACCCCACCAGTTCGGCGTAGCCACTCTGGCCATCCCACCAGTTCGGCGTAGCCACTCTGGCCACCCCCACCAGTTCGGCGCAGCCAATCTGTTCACCACGGCAACTCAAGCGAGAGAAAACCTGTGCTGCGAATTTTTCTGTTTATCCCCCTTATCATTTCTCTTAAAAATTACTACCCAACTTATTTCCCGGAGATCGGTTCTACCGAACAAACCTTTTTTTAATCTGAGGGTTTATGTTCGGTAACTTTGTCGTACAGATGCGCGCAGCCCTTGTTTCTTTTTTCATTGTCTTTTTTCTATTCCCCTTTTTTACTTCGGGTCAGTCAGGTAATTCAGACAAATTCACGGTTAGCGGTACCGTAAGGGACTCCTCTTCAGGCGAGGCCCTCATCGGAGCAACAGTTTATGCCCGCGAGATCGGGAAGGGAGTCCAGACGAATGCTTACGGTTTCTTTTCCCTCACCCTTGAAAAAGGCCCAACATCCCTGTTGGTCTCCTACATGGGTTTCAAGGAGAAAACGGTTTCCATTGACTTGAGTTCCAACCGGAATCTGACCATCGATCTTCAACCCTCCTTCATCGAAACCGGTGAGGTGACCGTTACTGCCGAGCGGAAGGACCGGAACGTTCAAAGTACCGATATGGGCAGGATCGAGCTGGAAGTCGAGAAAATAAAATCGTTGCCGGCCTTGTTCGGGGAGGTTGACCTGCTGAAAGCCATCCAGTTGCTGCCCGGGGTTCAAAGTGCAGGTGAAGGGAATTCCGGATTCTATGTAAGGGGAGGAGGGCCCGATCAAAATCTGATCCTTTTGGATGAAGGTGTCGTGTACAATGCTTCTCATCTATTCGGTTTTTTTTCGGTATTCAATCCGGATGCAGTCAAGACCATGACCCTGACCAAAGGAGGGATGCCCGCTCAATACGGAGGGCGCCTTGCATCGGTTCTCGACATTTCGATGAAGGAGGGAAACAACAAGAGCTTTCATGGCCAGGGCGGACTTGGTTACATCGCATCCCGCTTGACGCTGGAGGGTCCAATCGTCAAGGATAAAAGCTCATTTATAGTGAGCGGACGGCGGACCTTTGTCGACTTGTTCCTGCGCGAGCCCTTCATCGATCCCAATT
>JAULUX010000215.1:0-17998 GCA_032111385.1 Bacteroidia bacterium | reverse complement strand
GTCATTAAAAATCCGGGTATATTGGGCACGATACCCAACAGCATGGCAATAACGGCCATTCGGTTGAACCCATTTCCATAACTATAGATACCGCTGTGGGAATAGAGGTCCTTAACCAGCAACTCTTTTTTTCTCAGGAAATAATAATCGGCAATCATGATCCCCCCGATCGGGCCGAGTAGGCTGGAGTATGCGATTAGCCATGTAAAAATGTAGCCGTTCGGATCGGCGATCAGTTTCCACGGCAGTATAAGCACACCGATCACTCCTGTGATATAACCACCGATACGAAAGTTGATTTTACTTGGATAAAGATTCATAAAATCATTGGCAGGACTCACGATGTTGGCAGCGATATTGGTTGCCAAGGTAGAAATCGCCACGGCTATCATGGCCAGGCTTACCAGGACTTTGCTTTCAAAACGCTCTGCCAGCACCAATGGATCCCAAATCATCTCTCCATAGATGATTAATGTGGCAGAAGTGACCACCACACCGATGAAAGAAAAAACAGTCATCGACGGAGGCAATCCCAACGCCTGTCCTTTTATCTGGTCCTGCTGGCTTCTGGCGTAACGGGTAAAGTCGGGTATATTCAGCGACAAGGTGGCCCAGTATCCGACCATGCCGGTCAGTGCAGGAAAAAAGAAATTCCAGAATCCGGAGGTGTCATCAAATTTTGCAGGTTGTGCCAAAATAGGACCCAGGCCGTTGGCTTGTGTAATGGCCCAGATGAAGAGGGCAAACGCTGCGAGAGGAAGGAAGAACGCCTTAAAAACCAGTAAGCGTCGAATGCTGTCCACACCCTTACTTACGACATACATATTGATGATCCAAAAAAGAAGGAACGTGATGGCAGGGCCTGTCTCCAGTCCGAATGAGTCGGGAAAGATCCGGGGCAACAACTCAACAGGAGGGAACCAGCATTTTAACATCAGGTATAGGGAATAGCCTCCTATCCAGGTCTGTATCCCAAACCAGCCACAGGCAACAATAGCACGAAGGATCGCCGGGATGTTCGCTCCTTTCACTCCGAAACTGGCCCTGGCAAAAACCGGGAATGGGATGCCGTATTTTGCACCGGCATGTCCATTCAGGATCATCGGAACAAGTACGATCGTATTACCAAGGAAAATAGTCAGTATCGATTGCCACCAATTCATCCCCCCCTCGATCAGGGAGCTTGCAAGCATGTAGGTTGGAATACACAAACTCATGCTGATCCATAGAGCAGCGTAATTCCATGTACCCCAACTTCTGTTTTCAACGGATACCGGTGCAAGCTCTTCACTCACTAATCCCGCATTGTCTGCCGTTGGAAGAATTTCTGAACTACTTTTATTTATATGCATGAATCATTAAGAATTCGTTTCACCATTTGTTGGCTTAAATAGGTTCAGCAGCAATGCTGATCGGCAATTTTCAATCCTTCGGAGATGATGGCCAGGCCTTCATCGATCTGTTCTTTTGTAACAATCAGGGGAGGGACGACGAATATCCAGTTCCACCGAACATAGGTGAACATGCCCAGCTCCTTGATCTTTGCTGCTACCTGGTTCATTATAGCCATCTCCGCCGGTTTTGCGTTCCAGGGAGCCATGGGTTCTTTTGTTGTCCTGTTCTTTACCAATTCGATGCAGCCGAACAAACCGGTGTTTCGGAAATCACCAATGGCAGGGTGCAGCTCTATAAGTACCTGCATTTGCTGATCTACATAGTGACCCATTGCAGCAGCATTTTCTACCAGATTTTCTTCCTCGTAGATATTCAGAACTTCCAGTGCGGCTGCACAGGCGACCGGATGTGCGGAGTAGGTAAGTCCCAAAGGGAGCATCCGCTCATCGAAGTGATGTGCGATCTTGTCTGATACCATCACGGCACCCAGGGGTAAATAGCCGGAGGTGATCCCCTTGGCCAGAGTCATGATATCGGGTACTACGCCATGATGCTCTGTAGCAAACATTTTTCCAGTGCGGCCGAACCCGCTCATTACTTCATCAGCGATGATCAATATCCCGTATTTATCCGCGATCGACTTGATTTTTTTCCAGTACCCCGGAGGATATTTGATACATCCCGAGCTTCCGGATTCTCCTTCTAAAAGGATGGCGGCAATACTATCCGGATTCTCGTACTGTATGATGCGTTCTACATGACGAGCACAGTTCTCCGCGCATTCTTCGGGCGTTTCACTTTTCCAAGGACAACGGTAGAAATAGGGGTTTTCGACATGTACAAAATGTGGCGCCCCTTCATGATCGGCAGCGAATTTACGTGGATCCCCTCCTGCACCAAGAGTAGCATAAGTGGCACCGTGGTAGGATTGGTATTGCGCGATGATCTTGTATCTTCCTGTGTATAGTCGTGCCAGTTTAATGGCGTTCTCATTGGCTTCGGCTCCTCCGAGCGTAAAAAAGGATTTTGTTAATCCCGGAGGTGCGATTTCGGCCAGCTTTTTACCCAGTTCTCCGCGAACTTTCGTGACCATGCCCGGATAAACGTAACACACCTCCGTCATTTGCTTGTAAACGGCATCACGAACTTTCAAATTACCGTGGCCGATGTTTACATTCATCAGCTGAGATGAGAAATCGATATACCGCTTCCCGTCGTAATCGTACAGGTAGACCCCATCGGCGCGCTCGATACACATCGGATCAAGGCCCGATTGTTTCGACCAGGAGAAAAGCGTGAAATCGGAATTGTTCCTGCGTATTAAATCCCGCTCCTGTTGTGTCATTATTTCTTGTTCCATCTTTCTCATCTATTCAGTCTCAACTCATCCAGTTGGTACGCGCCTCGGGATTCCACTTGGTAGTTGTTTTTTTCAGTTTGGTCCAAAACGCAATAGAACTCTTACCGGTCAGATCTCCTACTCCGAATTTCGATTCATTCCATCCTCCGAATGAAAACGGCTCGCGTGGAACCGGCACCCCTATATTAACACCGATCATTCCGGCACTGGCATTCTCAATGATATAACGGGCCGCCCCCCCGCTTTGGGTGAATACAGCAGCAGCATTTCCATATGGATTGGCGTTTTCAATTGCGAGGGCTTCGTCCACGTCTTTGGCACGCATTATAGAGATCACCGGTCCAAAAATCTCTTCACGCGCCACACTCATGTCAGGGCGAACGTGATCGATCACGGTTGGCCCTACATAATACCCTCCTTCTTTCCCCTGTACGGTCGTGTTCCTTCCATCTACCCGGATGGTAGCGCCTTGAGCCTCCGCTTCTGAAATGTACCTTTCGATTCTTTCTTTGGCCGACAAACTGATTACAGCGCCGAGATTTTCTCCCGGGATTACCTTTTTTGCTTCTTCGCAGATCAGGTCGATGATGTGATCAACGTTTCCAACGCCTACCATGGCGGAAGCCGCCATGCACCGTTGTCCTGCACATCCTGACATGGAAGCACTTACATTGCTTGCAGTCATCTGCGGATGCGCATCCGGTAAAACCATGAGGTGGTTTTTAGCTCCACCCAACGCAAGAACACGCTTGAGATTCGAGGAAGCTCTGGCATACACAATCTTGGCCACCTTGGTGGAGCCCACAAAGGAAACCGCCTCGATACCGGGATGGTCGCAAATGGCTTCTACAATTTCACGGTCGCCGTTTACGATATTGAGAACGCCATCCGGTAATCCGGCTTCTTTCAGCAGTTCCACAATTTTCAGGGCACTCAGGGGCACAACTTCCGAAGGTTTAAGGATCATTGTATTCCCCAGTGCGATTGCATTGGGTATGGTCCAGTTTGGTACCATGCTCGGGAAGTTGAAAGGCACTATAGAAGCTACCACCCCCAGCGGATAATAGTCTGTACGACACTCTACTCCCTTGGAAACCTCCAGGATTTCCCCTCCTGTAAGCTGCGGAAGAGAACAGGCGAATTCGGTGAGCTCAATGCTTTTTTCAACTTCTGCACGGGCCTCGTCAAGTGTTTTCCCATTTTCTTCCTGGACTAATAGGGAGAGCGCTGTCATGTTTTTCTCAAGAAGAGTTTTGTATCGGTAGAAAACCTGCACACGCTCCTTGATTGGGATTTTCGACCAGGTTTTAAAAGCCTCCGCTGCAACCTTAACTGCTGTATCCAGATCGGATAAAGACGACAGCGACACTTTGGATAAAAGGGAGCCGTCAAGGGGAGAATGTACATCCAAAAACTTGTTTGCTGCCGACGGGGTGATTTTTCCTCCTATGTAATTCTCAATGCAGGGATACTTCATTCTCTGATTTTTAATGTGGATAACCTAATCAAAGGTATAGTATAACGAATTCATTTACAATAGTGCAACTTTGTTGAAAGGAGAGTTATTAACATCAATTTGAAGCTTGGTTTACCTTGAGAAACGGTCAGCTAGTATTGCATCTAATCCGGATGAAACAGGAATTTGATATCGGTATTCAGTTCAGCC
This sequence comes from Bacteroidia bacterium, assembly GCA_032111385.1. Taxonomy (GTDB): domain Bacteria; phylum Bacteroidota; class Bacteroidia; order AKYH767-A; family OLB10; genus JAJTFW01. The sequence goes on along the minus strand of JAULUX010000215.1, from coordinate 13,577 downwards.
CAAAGGGAATGACCAACGATTTCAGGAGGTTGCGGTTCGAACGAAAACATAACATAGAAAAGGTTTCCCCGGAGGGGATTTTAAGAACGTGCTTTATACTGACTACATTGGGAAATCAGCAGCCGAAGGCACCGATTTAAGCGGTAGTCGGTCGTTCGTGTTTTTTGCCCCACCTAAAACTGCGCAATTTCAGTTTCAAGCGAATTCAATGTTCTTCTTCGCAATCGAAAAAGCAACACCCAGACGAATTGAACTGTAGTGGTCAACAGTTGAGTTGCACAGAGGGAATTCTTAGCCATATGAGCACACCGTAAATCCCTACCTTCGTACACCTGAAATAGAGACCTTTAACGATGTCTGTCCGTACCCGATTCGCGCCTTCCCCCACCGGCCCCCTGCACATGGGGGGAGTCCGGACCGCACTTTACGCATACCTGTTCGCACGCCGCCACAAAGGGCAGTTTATCCTGCGTATCGAGGACACCGACCGGAACCGCTATGTTCCGGGAGCGGAGGAATACATTATCGAATCGCTGAAATGGTGCGGCATTTTGCCCGATGAAGGGGTAGGCTTCGGGGGCATTCATACTCCTTATCGGCAAAGCGAACGGAAAGAGCAGGGCGTCTACGCTGATTTTTCCAAACGTTTGATGGATGCGGGACACGCCTATTACGCGTTCGATACTCCTGAAGAGCTGGAGGTGGAACGCAAGAAAGCGGAATCGCTGGGTAATCCTGCCTGGCAATACGATGCCGCCTCTCGTCCCTCCATGCGTAATTCGTTGAACATGACGGATGGGGAGGTTTCCGACCTGTTGCAAAAAAACACCCCTCATGTGATCAGGCTCAAGGTCGAATCCGGTCGCACTATCGCCTTCAACGATATGGTGCGTGGCGATGTGTCGTTCGACAGTTCACTTGTGGACGATAAAGTGTTGATCAAGGCCGACGGCATGCCTACCTACCACTTGGCTCACATCGTGGACGATATCCTTATGGAGGTCACCCATGCCATCCGCGGCGAGGAATGGCTTCCCTCTGCTCCGGCACATATCCTCATCTACGAATATCTCGGTATCGCACAGCCGAAATATGCTCATCTGCCTCTGTTGCTGAAGCCCGAGGGTAATGGCAAACTGAGTAAACGCGACGGCGACCGCCTGGGATTTCCGGTGTTTCCCCTCGAATGGAAAGATCCCGCCAGCGGAGAAGTTTCATCGGGCTACCGCGAGAAAGGCTACTATCCCGAGGCCTTCGTGAACATGCTGGCCATGCTGGGGTGGAATGACGGTACGGAGCAGGAGCTGTTCAGCATGGACGAGCTCATCGAGCGTTTTGATTTCGAACGCGTGCACAAAGCGGGAGCCCGCTTCGACCCGGAAAAAGCAAAGTGGTTCAACGAACAATGGCTGCGCAAACAGTCCGATACAACCCTTGGAGGAAACCTCGCTCTCCAAGCCGAAGTGGTTTTCGGAGCAGAGCAGCACATCGTATCGAAAGCGTATTGTACCGGCGCCGTACGTTTGCTGAAGGACCGTGTTCAGTTCGAAGGCGAATTTCTGGAGAAAGGACGTTATCTGTTCGAAACACCTGCTGAGTACGATGAAAAAGTGGTCGCGAAACGCTGGAATCCCACCGCAAAACAGTTTGTCGAAAGTTTCATACCGGTATTGGAGTCGGCAGCTGAGTTCCGTGCGGAGCCTTTGAAATCTTCTTTCGAACACCATGCAGCCGCAAGTGGACTCAAGCCGGGCGATGTGCTGCAGCTGTTCCGTGTAATCGTCAGCGGACAGGGCAGTGGAGTAGATCTGTTCGGTATGGTGGAATTGCTCGGCAGGACCGAAGTGATCAACCGCATCCAACGGGCATTGCTGCAATTGCCCTCTTGTTGAAACCATCCTGAATCACCCCAACACCAAATTACAACACCAAGTATAGCTGTCATGAGTACCGAAAAGGGACCGAATTTTCTGGAAGAGATCGTCGCCGAAGACGTGAAGAACGGCAAGCACGGAGGACGTGTACTCACTCGATTCCCTCCCGAGCCGAATGGATATCTGCACATCGGTCACAGCAAGTCGATCTGCTTGAATTTCGGATTGGCGCAACAGTTCGGTGGGAAGACCAACCTGCGTTTCGACGATACCAATCCGGAAAAGGAGGAGACCGAATACGTAGAGAGCATCAAAGCCGATATCCATTGGCTGGGATTCCAATGGGCGCAAGAGTTGTACGCCTCGAATTACTTTCCGCAGCTCTACGATTTCGCCGTTCGATTGATCAAAATGGGGCTGGCTTACGTCGATGATAGCAGCGCTGAGGAGATCGCCTCCATGAAGGGAACCCCCACAGAACCCGGTAAGGACAGCCCCTACCGCTCACGCACTACCGACGAGAACCTCGATCTCTTCGATCGGATGAAGAAGGGGGAGTTCAAGGACGGAGAGAAGGTGTTGCGTGCCAGGATCGACATGGCTTCGCCCAACATGCATTTCCGCGATCCGATCCTGTACCGCATCAAGCACACGGCGCATCATCGCACCGGAAATGAATGGTGCATTTATCCGATGTACGATTTTGCACACGGGCAGAGCGATGCCATTGAACAGATCACGCACTCCATCTGCACGCTCGAATTCGAGGTGCATAAGCCCCTTTACGAGTGGTTCATCGAAAAGCTGGAACTCTTCCCGAGCCGCCAGTACGAATTTGCGCGACTCAATCTGACCTACACGGTGATGAGCAAGCGCAAGCTGCTGCAACTCGTTACCGAAAAGCATGTGAGCGGATGGGACGACCCCCGTATGCCTACCATCAGTGGACTGCGTCGTCGCGGATACACACCCGAGAGTGTGCGCAACTTCGCCGAGCGCGTGGGTGTGGCCCGTCGGGAGAACATCATCGACGTGGGCTTGCTGGAGTTCTGTGTGCGCGAAGATCTCAACCGGATTGCCACCCGCGCCATGGTGGTGCTGGATCCACTCAAGCTCATCATTGAAAATTATCTGGATGGACAGGAGGAACAACTGACCACCGAAAACAACCCGGAAGCGGAGGAGAAGACCACCCGCACTATTCCTTTCGGACGTGAGCTTTGGATAGAGAGTGACGACTTCATGGAAGTCCCCGAGAAGAAATACTTCCGCCTGGCACCCGGCAAGATGGTGCGTCTGAAAAGTGCTTTCATTGTGGAATGCACCGGATTTGAAAAGGATGCCTCCGGCAAGATCACGGAGGTGCGTGCCCGTTACATTCCTGAAAGCAGGAGCGGACAGGATACCAGCGGCCTACAGGTGAAGGGCGTCATCCACTGGGTGCATGCGCCCTCTGCCGTCCCTTGCGAATTACGCATGTACGATCGCTTGTTCCGCGTAGAGGACCCCTCGTCGGAAGAAGGCGATTTCAAGGACTACATCAATCCCGAAAGCCTCACCGTGGTGAAAGGTGCCATGGCTGAACCCTCCCTACGTGATGCAAAACCCGGAGAGCATTTCCAGTTCATGCGCAAGGGCTATTTCGTTCCCGATCCTGAATCCAAACCGGGAGCACCCGTTTTCAATCGAACCGTAACGCTTAAAGACAGCTGGGGTAAACAAAAGGACAATTGATCCATCACATCCATACATGAGCAAAAACCTTAAAGCCATTCTCCCGCTCTTATTGCTGAGCGCTCTTTTTCTGGTACACGCATGTAAGAAAGACGAGGAAGCGGAAGGGATCGATAAGGAACTACTTAACCTTGCCTCAAGCACCTCCGGTTTCACCTGGTACAAGAACAATGCGGCCTTTCTCCCTAAAAGCAGTGCCAGCGCACATCCGTTTTCGTATTTGCGCACTCGCTACAATGCGGTCGCCTCTGTTGCGCTGGATTCCGGCGGCAAGGTCATCGACAGCACCCTTTTTCCCGAAGGTTCACTCGTGGTGAAAGAGCTGAGCAACAGCATCGGCGGACTCGACCGGTATGCCATTCTTCTCAAAAGGACAGGCAGCCCCCATGCAGATTCCAAAGGGTGGGTATGGGGCTATGTCAACAAGGACAAGACGGTTGCAGAGCCTGCATCGAATAAAGGCGCTTCATGCAACGGATGTCATTCGCAAACGGGCAATATCGATTACATGTTGATGAACATTGCTCATCCCTGACAGGCACCCTCAGCCCTCGATCGAAAAAACCGCCTCGCCCAACTGCCCATTGACGGGAGGATTGAATTTCGTTAACGCAACCCGGCACGTAGTCACAAAGGGGAATTGAGCTTTCATGCGGTTCAGGATCCGTCCCGCAACATGTTCGATCAATTTTGACGGGATGGCCATCTCCTCCCTTACGATGCGATGCACCACTACGTAGTCCACCGTTTTTGAAAGATCGTCGTTCATCACCGCTCCGTAGAAATCACCGCTGAATTCCACGTCAACCGAAAAGCGGGAGCCGATGATCGTTTCTTCCTTCAGACAACCATGGTATGAATGGCATTCGATGCGGCGTATGGCAAGGTGTTGCATGGGGCAAAGGTAGTCTGTTGCTTGCCCCAAACCGTGGCGAAGCCTCTGGTTTGAGGTCGGTTCCGGATAACCGGTCCCTGAGCGCAGTCGAAGGGCCGCTGGTTCGTCCGATAGCTATCGGACAAGCTCACCAACCATGGTTCGACTAGCTCACCAACCATGGTTCGACTAGCTCACCAACCATGGTTCGACTAGCTCACCAACCATGGTTCGACTAGCTCACCAACCATGGTTCGACTAGCTCACCAACCAATTATAATCTGGTCCCTGAGCTTGTCGAAGGGTCGAAGGGTGGTTCGATCCGCCGTGGCGGATCGAAGGGCCATTTGCCGTTGACCTGTCCATAAACTTCCCCGATACTTGCTTGAGCATGGTATTCGTTTTCCGCTTTCAATGTGTTGATGCCGGGAAAAGGATGGGGAGCCTTGCGTCCCTTGCTCTTCCTTGCGCTCTTTGCGGTTAAATAACGTATGTAAATTCTGGAATGGAGATTAAAGCTCTAGTTGAAGAAATAGGGGCCTTGTCCGACCCCAATCACTCTGCTACGGTTCAATAGCAGAAGTTAATTATTTGCATAAACAGTATTCGATGCACATCAATGGTACTCAACCGAGGGATTGATTACATTCGAGTCAACCAATGAAGAAATCGCTCAAGGCTTTAATTGCCGGCTTCCTTCTTTTTCATAACATTTCCGCACAGGTTGCTCCTCCGCTCTTGCAATCGCCGGCAAAGGTTCTTGATTTGAAAATCGCATTACAGCACAGTCGAATCACTTGGACAATTATTCATTCAGGAAAAACCCTTCTTGAAGGTGCTGATCCAGGCTTGACACTGGCTGAAGGAGATTCTATCATTCAATACCAACTTCTTTCCTGGGATACCACATCCTTCTCTGAAACCTGGTCGCCGGCTTACGGGACGAACGCTTTCATCGAAAACAGGTACAGGCAGATCAGCCTTCACTTGCGCAGCGAATCGCTTCCGAATCCGATGAAGCTGGAATTCCGGCTATATGACGAAGGCATCGCTTACCGCATGCGCATCGATGGACCGGAATCTTCTACAGTTGGTCTTGCCACTGAAACCGGTTCGATCCATTTACCGGTATCCATTGCGAAGGCCCATTGGATCTGGGCGGATTACAACACCCTCGAGAAGTTGGTGCAGCATACCCCGCTGGTGGATGCAAAACATGCTGCCGCTCCTTTCACCGTTGAGGATTCCTCCGGCGTATGCATCAGTCTGCTGGAGGCCGGACTCGCCAACTATTCCATGTGCTCATGGAAACAGGATTCCATCGATTTCCGTCGGTATCATGTTCACCTTACTCCTTCCGACAAAGGTTATGCTGTACAAAGCGCTTTCCCGCTGCAGACGCCATGGAGGGTGATCGCAGTGGCCGACAACGCAGCCCGGCTGATGGAATCAAACCTGGTGCTCAACCTCAACGAGCCTGCACCACTTCGGGATTGGTCCTGGGTGAAGCCCATCCGCTACATCGGTATCTGGTGGGAGATGCACCTGGGCTTATCCGAATGGAAAACGGATTCCGCCCGGCACGGCGCAACTACTGCCAATGTCAAACGCTACATTGACTTCGCAGCCAAACACGGCATCGAAGGCGTACTGATCGAAGGATGGAACACCGGATGGGAAAACTGGGGAAAACCGGGCGCCTTTGATTTCGTCACACCTGCAACCGATCTCAATCTGAAAGAGGTAGTTGCTTATGCGCGAAGCAAAGGCGTGGAGATCATCGGCCACCACGAGACCGGTGGCGACATCGTCGATTACGAAAAGAAGCTCGACAGCGCATTCGCCTTTTATAACGCCATGGGTATCCGTTACGTAAAGACCGGATATGCCGGACCTATGAATCCCCCGACAGAAAACCATCATGGCCAGGCGATGGTGAACCACCTCAACCGCGTCATGGAAAAGGCCGCTGACTATGGGATCATGCTCGACGTACATGAACCGGTCATTCCTTCCGGTCTGAGCCGTACCTGGCCCAACCTGATGACCTTCGAAGGGGTGCGAGGTATGGAGTGGAACGCCTGGAGCGAAGGGAATCCTCCCGAACATGCCTGCTCGCTTCCCTTCACACGTGGACTGGCCGGACCGATCGATTATACGCCGGGCATTTTCGACATACTTTTAAAGAACCGGGAGAACGAACGCGTCAACTGGAACGGCAAAGGCAAGGGCGAAACAGCCGTACACAGCACCCTTGCCCATCAGGCAGCGCTACCGGTTGTTTTATACAGCCCCATGCAGATGTTTGCTGATTTGCCGGAGAACTACGAGCGCTATGCAGACGCCCTCTCTATCATGAAACAGATTCCCGCCACATGGGATGAAACGCGAGTGATCGACGCATCCATCGGCGAATGGGTGATCGTCGCAAGACGCAAAGGGTCGGATTGGTATGTCGCTGCTATCAGCTCGCACATGCGGCGAATCGCTATTCCGCTTGATTTTCTCGACAAAGGGAAGTTCTACCGCTACGAGGCCTGCCTGGATGGAGCCGGAGCGGATCCGGAGAAGTGGCCTACAAGTCACCGTGTTGAACGCGGAGTGAAGCGATCAGTCGATGTTATCGATTTTATTGTGACTGATGGAGGCGGGGCGTTGTGGATATTCAAGACCAAGTGAGAAAAAGCAAGGCAGGAATGAATCCGGAAATCTGGAGTCATCTCGAAACACGAATTAACGAAGCCGCTGGTCGTGAAGGAAAGCGATAGCCTGCCGATTGAACACCTCCGGTTTTTCAACGTTCACCACGTGTCCGCAAGCGGGAATTACGAAGAGTGTCGAGGAGCGATGGTCTTGTACAAGGCGTGTGATGGAAGGCAGGAACATGTGATCCTCTTCACCCATGATGTATAGTGTAGGGATACCCGAATCACGGAAGCGGAACAGCGCCAGCAGAGGATTCACCTGTGCCGCCATGCGGAACCAACGACCGAATTCCTTCTGGTAAAGCTTTTGTGCTTCGCGGATGAAGAGGTTACGCGACTCCCTGTGTTTTTTCCGGGGCATGATGATGAATGCGAAAAAGCGGTAGAGCAGCATGTAAGGGATAACCGACTGCAATCCCTGTCCCAACCGCATCAGCACCTGGCCGCGCAGGTTGAGTTTCATCACTGCTCCGCCCATGATCATGCTCTGGATGCGACCCGGATGGCGTTCGCTCAGGTCACGGATGATGATGGTCCCCAGCGAAATGCCGATGAAATGCGAGCGTTCGATGCCCAGGTGGTTCATCACCTCGATCACATCGTCACCGATGGCCTGGAACGTGTAATGCGGCTGATGCTCTTCAATCCTTCGCTTGGAACCACCGTGGCCGCGCAGGTCGACCAATAGCAGGTTGAAATGCTTGCGAAAATCACGCAATTGCTTGAACCAGATATTGCTGCTACCCCCTGCACCATGAACGAAGGTGACCCAGTCGGCCTGGGGATCGATGACGTGGGTGTTGTAATGCAGCATTTGGGATTCTCGCACCAATGAACAGGCACCGGTAGGCACAAGATAGTGAAATCTGCCAAAGCCTTGTTGAATCGGCGTATTTTAGACCCGATGTTAACACTCAGTCAAATCACACTGCTGGTGCGTGATTACGACGAAGCCCTGGGTTTTTACGTCGGTAAACTCGGATTTGAATTACTGGAAGACAGTCCGCAGGATACCGGTAAACGCAGGGTGGTGGTGGCTCCGCCGGGGAGTTCCGCCTCACTGGTATTGGCCAAAGCAACCACCCCCGAGCAGCAAGCCCGAATAGGTGATCAATCCGGAGGTCGTGTGTTCCTTTACCTGCATACCGACGACATCGGCCGCGATTTCCGGATGTTGACCGAAAACGGAGTCACCATTTTGCGCGCGCCGACCGAAGCCGATTTTGGTACGGCGCTGGTTTTTGAAGACCTGTATGGCAATAAATGGGACCTGGTGCAACCGGCATGAAAAAAGTGGATCCAGCGACCTCTAAAATTCGACGTTTCCGTACCGACCACAGCGGTATGGTTGAAATCGTAGAGGACGAAGGGGAAGTCTATCTGGACACCGCCCATGCGAATTACTCCTATGGCACCTTGCAGCGGATCCTGGCCAATGGACTGAAGGCAATTGATACCTCCGGTTTGAAAAACGTATTGTTGCTTGGACTAGGCGGAGGAAGTGTAGTGAAGACGTTACGCGGTGAGATCGGATACAATGGAAACATCACTGCGGTGGAACTCGACAAAGCCATCATCGGTATCGCCCTGCACGAATTCGGATTGAACAGGGATAAGAAATTGAAAATCATCCACGGCGATGCCTTGCAGGTGGTTTCATCCATGAACACCCGGTTCGACCTGATCATCATCGACCTGTTTATTCACACAGATGTCCCGCCGGTCTTTTATGAGCCGCCTTTCTGGATCGACATTCACCGACTGCTGTCGAATCGAGGCGTTTTTTTGTTCAATGCATCAGTAGGACGAAAGCATATGCGGGCATTGAATGGCATGAAGGAAACCATGGGCGATCATTTCCGATACAAACAACTGAATGATGTTGAAGGATACAACACCTTGTTGATCGGCAGGCCGATCAATCGAGAAGAATAAATTTCAGGACGTTGTCAGAAGTTCAGCGTGATCCATCCTTTTGAATATCCCAGGACGAAAGCGCCGGCCAATGCAATCAGCAGCACCAGCAATACCGAAACCATATCTTTATAGAACTTTCGGAAATAAACATTGTCCATCAGCGTATCAATATTCCCGAAAATGTTTTCAAGGCGTTGAAAGGCGCTTTCCCCTTTGATTATATAATCGTAGGCGCCGTTTTTCATACAATCCACTGAAACGGAAATCTTATCCTGGCTCGACAACATCACCACTTGTATTAACGGTTCGCGTGCTTTCAGTTTCTTCAACACTTCGACACCGTTGGATGAATCCCCTCCTCCCTGGTCGAGATGATAATCAAGAAGCACCATGTCCGGGCGACGGTTCAGGTTGTTCATCGCTTCCTCTCCATTGCTGAAACCATGCACTTCCACTTTGAATTTCTGCTGGAGATAATCGGTCATCAATTGCAGCTGCAGGGGATCGTCTTCGATGACGAAAACCACGCGGGCTTTTTTAGGAACAACGATGAGCTCACCGGGATAGACGTGTACCATGATCGAATGGAGTGGGGTAGTTGGTTATGGCGAATAAAGATAATCGGGATTTGCAAAGGTATTTCACCCGGCTTGGTCTTAATTTCGGGATATTGGCACGCGCAAGCCCTCGGGGGGTGATTCACAAATTGATTAAAACCCGCTTGAATACGATCTACCTAAAAGAGAAGAATAAACCAATCCCTATGACCCCCATCCAAGACCGGATGAGAACCCGGATGGTTTTCCTTTTCTTCCCTTTTTTACCGTTGCTGTTGAGCGCACCCCTATTCGCTCAGCAAGTGGATTGCCGTGTCCAATTTGAACCTCGACTCCACGGTAAACAAGTTCCGATTGGCGATTTCAATGGTGCGGGGATCGGATCGGATTCACTGCACATCACATCGCTTCGATTTTACATCAGTGAATTCATGATTATGCAAGACGGCTATGCTGCAGTGAACGTCACCAAACGTGCACACCTGGTGGATGCGCTGGATCCGGAAAAGACTACCCTGAAACTTGGATTTCCGTCCCTGTCGGGCGCTTCAAGCCTGTGTTTCACTCTCGGACTTGATAGTACCATGAACACGTCCGGCATCTCCCAGGGCGACCTTGATCCCGTAGAAGGCATGTATTGGACCTGGCAGAGCGGATTCATCCATTTCAAGATTGAGGGGAGGTGCAACCTGCCTGCTGTAGGAGAAACTGCATTTGAATACCATTTGGGAGGATACAGGACTCCTTATGCCACCTCGGCCCGGTTATGTTTCCGCACTGAAAAACCACGTCGGGAATGGAAGATCGCTTTTGATCTCGATCGTTTTCTCGATGTGGAATTGCTGACGGAGAGCCCGAAACTGATGAGTCCGGGTCCCGAAGCCCTGCGCCTGTTCACCAAGGCCAAAAACGCCTTTCAACTGATCGATACGCCGTGAAAAGGATCCGACTTTCAGTTGCTTTACTGATGCTCGTGGCGTGCGGGTGGACGTTCAACACCACTGTGCCATCGGCATCACCGGAAATTCCTGCAGGATGGCCTTCCTCTGTATACGACTTCCGTCAACATCCCTTGCATAAAGAAAAGATCGTCCTTGGCCGTGTGCTTTTTTACGACCCCATTCTCTCGCTAGACAGCAGCATCTCCTGCGCCTCCTGCCATTCGCCTTACAACGCCTTCGCCCACACGGATCATGCCCTTAGCCACGGCATCGGTGACAGTATCGGCCGCCGAAATGCACCGGCCTTGCAATTCCTGGCCTGGCAACCAGCGTTCATGTGGGACGGTCGCTTCCTGAGTCTGGATGAGCAGAGCCTGTTCCCCATCACCCATCCCGGAGAGATGGGACAAGACCTGGAAACTTTGGTCCGGAAGCTGCAACGATCGCCCCTGTACCGGCGCTTGTCTTACGCCGCCTATGGTGATTCAATGTTGGAAAAGAAGAAGATACAGGAATCGATCAGGCAATTCCTCCTCACACTCGCACCAACTGAAACACGTTACGACAGCATCATGCGGAAGCAACAGCGCTTCACCGTTCAGGAACAAAACGGCTATCGCCTGTTCCACCGGCATTGCAATAGCTGTCATCAAGAACCACTGTTCTCCACATTCCACTTTGAGCGGAATGGCCTGTTGACCGATCCGAAGCTGAAAGACCTTGGAAGAGCGGAAATCACGGGAGAAAACAAGGACACCCTTCGCTTCAAGGTGCCTTCCCTGCGGAACATCCGCTACTCTTATCCCTATATGCATGACGGACGATTTCGAACCCTGCGCGAGGTCATTCAGCACTACACGCATATTGCGGGAACAGAATCCATGAAAGGAACACCGCTTGAAAATCCTTTGGTACTGACCGATCAGGAGCGAACCGATCTCATGGCCTTCCTGCAATGTCTTAATGACACCAAATTCATCTTTGATCCAAGCCTGGGGTTTCCCCGTGAACAGCTGCATTAAACCAATTTCCGCAAGACCCATCCAACCGACCATGCGCACCAACCCTACCCTCTGTTTTCTGATCTTTCTACTCCCTTTCCTCGCACAGGCACAAGGCCCCGAGGTGACATCCTGGCTGATCAATACCACCGGACTCACGGCTAGTCACTACGTCAGCGGAAACCCAACCGTCATCGTCGATGCTGATTCGGCAAACATACAGCGCGTGTATTATTCAACGAACTGGGTGTATGTATATACCAAAGGACTCCCGGCTTATCCCACCGGACCTTTCCTGGATGGAAACCCCTCACTCGCCACCAACCAAAACGCGATCTTCAAGATCTCGAGATCACCGGTTCAAAATACAGGAACATCTACCGCAACAACCGGTGGTAACATCGGAATCTTTGTGAACGGGGTTGCCTTGTTCGACTACCGTGACGGCGTCGCCTGGAATCCTACCACGAATGCACTCTGCGGTGGACCGGGCAACCCTCCTTGTCCCGGAGGCATGGGTGCTACAATGGATTGGAACCGCGACGCCATACGAGCAGAGCGAGGCGGTTTCGACTGTTCCAAGGGACATCCCGCCATGGGCAATTACCACCACCATCAGAATCCGAGCGCCTTCAACCTCGACCTGACGGTTATCTCCACCATCTGCAACCTCTACGACGCCGACGGCCTGTATACTATCGACAGCATCCAGCACTCTCCTTTGATTGGATATGCTTACGATGGTTTTCCGATCTATGGTGCATACGGATACCAGGGATCCAACGGCACCGGACCCATCGTTCGGATCAGATCGGGATATCGTTTACGTAACATCACCGTGCGTAATACCTCCCCTACAGGAGCCAGTGTGACATCCGGTCCCAACGTGAGTGCCCAGTATCCGCTCGGGTATTTCCGCGAAGACTACGAATACATCGCGCCCCAGGCCGGACAAACGGATATTCTTGACATTCACAACGGTCGCTTTTGCGTCACACCGGAATACCCCAACGGTACGTATGCCTATTTCTGCACGGTTGACTCCAATTGGAACTCCGCTTATCCTTATGTGGTCGGCCCTACTTTCTACGGCACCCGAACGGCTTCCAAAGTGACTTCAATCACTGAGCCGGTGATACAATTCATCCCTACAAGCACAGCCATTGGAGAACAATCCGGTGAACAGGCTACGGTCAACGTATTTCCCAACCCGGGGTCTGATTTCATCGCTGTACAACTGAATGGAATCGTCCGTGAGGATGTACCCATGGAGATGTTCGACATGCAAGGCAAGCGGGTCGGTTTCTCTGTGATCAAACAAGGCAGCACCATCAGTTATTTCGATGTCAGCACTTTGTACGCCGGCTCCTATCTGTTGAAGATCCGCCGGGGAGCTGATACCGAAACCCACCATGTGGAGATTCTTCGATAAGGATCCGATTTTTACTGCCTTCATAATAAAGCATAAAGGATAGGATATAGCGACATGGTCGCTGCCACTTTATCCAGTTGTTCGTCATGTATTTCGATCAGCATGTTACCACAGTGGGCACAAAGTTCACACGGAGGTCGCTGAGGCAACCGCTGCTATAAAACAATCAGGACCTTGACTTTGTGCCCTCCGTGCCTTCTTGGTGTTCTTTGTGGTTAAAGAATGGATTTGAAATTACCGAGGGTATAAAATCAGGTTGCTAGACGAATCTCTTTGCATTACTGCCGTACCTTTGAAGGGCATGGCCAAAAAGAAGAACAATCCCGACACCGGTGCCAAGGTTCGTGCGCTGGTGCTTGGTGTTTTTGAAGAACACCCCTACGCTGCGTATAACTACAAGCAAGTCATTAAAAAACTCCGCCAGGAGCCTTTTTACGAGGAAGCAAAGGGCTTTCTTGATGCATTGAGTGAGGAACAGCTCAGGGAGGTTATGATCGCCACTGTCGAAAGCCTGGCCTTGAACGAGGAATTGAAGGAGGTCG
>JAULUX010000214.1:0-4006 GCA_032111385.1 Bacteroidia bacterium | reverse complement strand
CCTTGCGGCCCTTCCCCTGTCTGATCAATACCATACCACGTACAGAATCGATATCGGCCGGCTTTAGTGCAAGCAATTCTCCCCTCCGCAATCCACAACTGTAGATGATACTCAACATACAACGGTGCTTGAGGTTATGCAAAGCTCCCAGTATGGCCTTCACTTCCTGCTTGTTCAACACCGAGGGGAGTCGGTGCTCTCGTAGTGGGCGCTGTAGACCAACGGCTTCCATAGCCGTGTTTCCTCGCCATGCAAAGTAAAGCCGGAGAGCATTGATGACCTGGTTCTGATAAGAGAACGAACAGCCGCGATCAATAATGTACCGGTTGTTGAATTCCACCAGGTCCTCTATTCTGAAATCCATGTCTGATTTTTGCGGGAAATAGGTTAAAAACACCGATAAGGCCTGTGTGTACACCTTAACCGTTTGGGGGCTGTAGCGTTTGTGATTCAACCACTGTTGAAATTCCTCTACACGATGCGAAACGGGATGTAGGCTTCGGATTTGGGGGATTGAAGTGAGTGTTGACGTATTCATGGTCCTAAATTGATGCATTGACCCCTTGCGTTCCGTTTACAAACATTTGTATTCGTTTGTGCATCCTGTAAAACGCATTGAAGCTGAGCGAATCATTCCCTGGAATCCTCCACGCAAAATTCGTCGCTGAATATTCCTTTTATCCGGATGTTTTTCTTCCAAAAAATTCATCCGATACCGAACATGTTTACCCTATGTTCGATACGCGTTTTGTATGCGGCTTTTCTTTCATCATTTAGGAAAGAAGCGTCGATCAACTGCATGGCCTGAGGTAGCCAAGCCTGCAATCGTTTGTAAACCGAGTTGACCTGCTTCGCATTCAGTTGCAAATCCGAAGCAAACCGTTCGAAATAGCCTTTATTGAAATTCTTCTTTTTTCCTCCCAAAAGCAACGCAAGGTCTTCTTTGTCCATGGGCAGGATGATTTTCACATTCAACAGGTCGTAAAAGGGGGCAAGTACCCAGCCTGTCCCGGACAAAAACATGGAAAAATTCTTCAGATGCATATCGTTGTTCCCGATGATGAAATTGAAAACCGTCGATTCGAAAAATCGCATCTTATCCAGCAATGTGTTTACTGACAACACATCGATGGTCTTACCAACCAGCTCCATGGTGCCTTTGTATTTATCTTCCAGTTCAAGAATTTGAAGAAAATCGATCATGTGATTTTTCGTCCCATCCGGATTCCGATCGATTCGTTTAGTGATGTAACACAGTTCGCCGGAGGCCAGGCGGATCAGACTCATCGGCACGGTGTCTATCTTGAACAACGCTGCCAGCATCATCGACAGATGTTCGTTTTCAGGCATCTGCGGGTGATCACCATGGGGTGGCTTTAGGATGTACTCACCCTTCATGGCATCCATAAGCGTCAATCGTGCATGATTCGCGCTGTTGAGTTGACTCCTGATCCATCCCAACGACAACTTGGGCTGTACCCCCGGTACGGTGATCGACAATTCGGCCGCCTCTTTGGCCAACGCGGCCATTTCCGATAGTTGATAGGGCAGCACCGGAGCTACTGCTGTACCAAAAAAGGACTTGGCACAAGCGGGATGATAATCCCTTTGGCTCTCGTCCAAGGGTTGATAACAGGACAAGCAGTTAGGCATCAGCACTTGTATCAATAGCATGAACACTCACTGCGCCGATGGTGTTGTGGCAACAGGCCAGCAAGAGACCCATCCGGTCGTTTTTATTAAACCTCCAGCTTTCCACCGCGATGGCCAACAACCACCCTTCCGGAATGAGTCCGTCGAAGAACGGGAAGAGCCGCTTGCTTCGGTATGGCCTGGCCGTTACCGGCATCTGAAACGTGATGAATAGGTGCGGGTATTCCTGTACATACTTCTCGTCGTATAAGAATACATACGAGCCGTCGTCCTCCTCTGTCAGAAGGCCGGCCCGGATGTCATTGTATTTCACCAGTCCTTGTCGCATGCTTTTCGCTGATTGGGCCCAGCACATGCCCGAACATGTGCAGTACCCGGTTCACTTTCGTCAAACTGAGGTTCTCCTTTCCCTGCTCGATCTTCCTGATCACCGTCAGCGCTACACCGGCCTTTTCTGCAAATTCCTCCTGGGTGAGCTTCAATTGCTTGCGCCGGAATTTAACAAAGTGGGATAGCTGACTCATAGTATATGTATATACATACAAAAATAATAAAAATTACAATATTATATTTATATACATATAAAAAATATTAAAGACCGGCTATTATATGTAATTAGATATAATAAATAAAAGGAGTTCCTACCTTCTTTTGTGTCGAAGCTGTCGGAGTTCACCTGTAAATAACCTGTACTGCGTTCACTCGGGCTTTACCCGGATGATCTTATTGTCTTTTAAAATGACCAGATCGGTCTTCTTCTGTTTTTTAAATTCAATCAGCCGCTGATAGGCTATTTTCAGTCCATCGATAATCCGATCTCTTAATTCATTTTGCTTTTCGATGGTTGTCATCAAAATAAAATTAGTGTATTCCATTGCATCCGGCAATGATATATAAGTTTTTCTCCCCCACCTAAGCAGGTATACGGATTTTCTCAGAATCCTACTACAATAATCCGCCTTCGTATTCCTAGGTTTTACCTCCTCCACGCCCGCTTTTCAACCTTCCCGCCCCTACCGCACGCTGCACAGCGGTATCTCCGAATCGCTGGCGGATCTTGTCCATGGCCTGGTAGAGGTTAAGGATCTCTTCGCTGTCTTCGAACAGGTTCACCTGGTGTCCTCCACCCACCAGATGACTGAACCGCACGCCCAGCAAACGCACCAGCATACGGCGCTCGTATAGTTTTTCAAATATTTCCCGGGCGACGGCCATCAGGGTGTGGTCGTTGCTGGTGTACGAGATGCGGCGCTGCATGGTATGGGTGTCGAAGTTGGTGTAGCGCAACTTGACGGTGACGCAGGCCGTTAGCTTGTTTGCGCTGCGCAGTTGGAAGGCCAGCTTCTCTATCATCTTCACCAGCAGGGCCTTCAGGAAGGGAATGTCGATGGTGTCGCTGTCGAAGGTCTCTTCGGTGCTGATGCTCTTGCGCTCGTTGTAAGGCTCCACCGGACTGTTATCAATGCCATTGGCCTTCTTCCACAATACCACACCCGAATCGCCCAGCACCTTCTCCAGCAGCTTTACGGGCATCTCCTGCAGGGTGAGGATCTTCTCCACCCCCATGCTGCGCAACAAGGCACTGGTCTTCTCACCCGCCCCGGGCAGCTTCGATACCGGAAGAGGCGCGAGAAAGGGCTTCTCGGTGCCGTAGTCGATCTTGAGTTGTCCGTTGGGCTTGGCCTCGCCGGTGGCCACCTTGCTCACGGTCTTGTTCTGCGAAAGGCCGAAGGAAATGGGCAGGTGGGTCTCCTTCATGATGCGCTGGCGCAAGCTGCTGGCGAAGGAGTAACACCCATAGAAACGCTCGAGTCCGCTCAGGTCGATGTAGAATTCGTCGATGGAGGACTTTTCATACACCGGCACCTCCTCGCGGATGATGTCGGTGACGATGTCGGAGTAGTGGCTGTAGCGGTCGTAATCGCCGCGGATCACCAGGGCGTCGGGACAGAGGCGCTTGGCCAGGCGCATGGGCATGGCCGAGTGTACGCCGTAGGCCCGGGCTTCGTAGCTGCAGGCAGCCACAACGCCGCGCTCACTGCTGCCACCCACAATCACGGGCTTGCCGTCCAGTCCCGGGTGCTCGAGGCGGGAAACGGAAACAAAAAAACTGTCGAGGTCCATGTGAACCACAGTGCGGGAGGGATCCATGTTTGGTTGTAATGCAATCAAATGCTTGGGCTGTAATATAAACATGTTTATATTTGTACCCAGGGTAATTTTAAATGAATCCACAGATGAAAACTTTTCAATTTAAACGCAGCGGGCGCAATGCCCCGACCCCGATGTATCGGGGCGGGGTCGCAATGGACGCAGCGAAAACAGAATTCGTGTTGAATAACATGGTTTCAGA
>JAULUX010000213.1:0-2265 GCA_032111385.1 Bacteroidia bacterium | reverse complement strand
TGGGCGCGGAGACACCGAATACCTCGATCTTCAGGCGCATTTTTACGGCCGTAAATCCAACATCGACCTCTTTGGACAGTTCTACAACGGACTCTATCTTTCGCCCAAGGGTTACGGACGCAGCGATGGAAACTACTACGTGCGACCGGATCTGCGATTGCGTGAGTTCGGTGGATCCTACCAGTATATTTTCAACCACGAACGGTTCTCGTTCCGTTCCTCTTTCCTGCAAAATGAATGGCAACAGCGGTCGGCAGGTACCCTGTTGGTAGGCGGAGAATTTTTCATCGGACAGGCGAGCGCCGACAGCAGCGTGTTTCCCTTTCTTTCAACAAGCGGAGTCCGGCCGAACACCAACGCCCTCCGTTTCTATGAACTCGGTCCAAGCATCGGTTATGCATACACTCTTGTCATCACCCGTCATTTTTTCATCACCGGTTCCTTAAGCCTGGCGGCAGATTATTCCTTTTCTGAATTCGAGGGACCTCAGGGGACGATCAGCGAATACGGTTTCAATCCCAACTCGATGCTCCGGCTCTTCGCCGGATACAATTCCGACCGGAGTGCATTCAGCATCACCTTCACCAACAGCAGGGTCAACATCGATTCACAAAAAAACCTTAGTGTTTCCATCAATACCGGAAACCTTCGGGTCAATTATGTCCGGCGTTTTCAAGCGGGTCCGCGTTCCCAGCGGTTCCTTGACAAGGTCTTCAGGAAGTGAATGCGGTAATAATGCTAAAATCAGTCAAAACCATTCCCACAGCTCTCTATTTATAAGATGCAATCGCTATTTTCGGGAGAACGAAATCGTACCATCGATATTCCTGCAAACAACTGGGCGTTGGGACCTTCAATCAAAACAACCTCAATCAATAAAACATGAACTTAAAGTCGATCAGTATTCTTCTATTGCTTTTTCATTGCTTTTTATTCGCTGCCCACGCTCAAAGCGAGGCGTGGCCGAAAGTGGTAGACACCGACAAGGGCAAGATCGTGATCTATCAACCTCAGCCCGAATCGCTGAATGGCGATCAATTGAGGGCTCGTGCGGCTTTCTCGGTGACTACCGATAAGAAATCGGATCCCGTATTCGGAGCATTGTGGGCGAATGCCAGGGTTTCCATCGACCGTGACAAGCGGATCGTTCATCTGCTGGAAGCCACCATCACCGATGTGCGTTTCCCAAAGAACACCGACAGTTCCCAATACAAGGTTTGCAAACAGACCGTAGAGCAGGAAGTGCCCAAATGGAAACTTAGTATGTCATTGGATGCCCTGCTCACCTCCATCGAGCAGGAGAACGGCAGTTCCGCCGGTGACCTGAATACCGACGTTCCCGAGATCATCTACCGTTCCACACCCACCATGCTGGTGCTGCTGGATGGTTCGCCGAAAACATCTGCAATCGAGAATTCGCATTACAAGCGTGTCGTGAACACCCCGTTCTTCCTGATCCAGGATTCGTTGAACGGCAACTACTACCTCTACGGTGGAGGCAAATGGTTCATGACCGCTTCGCTCGTTAAGGGCTGGAAGACGCACACGAAGATCGACGACGAAATGCGTAAGATGCAGCAAAAGGTGGATGAGGAGCAGAAGAAGAACCAGGCGGAGGATCAGTCCGGAGATTCGTCTGCAGTTGTATCGGAAGACATCACTCCTGAAATCGAAGTGCGTACCGCACCGGCGGAACTCATCACCAGCAAGGGTGCACTCCAGTTCGCTCCCATCAAGGGAACGCAGTTGCTGTATGCGACCAACACCGATAACGATATTTTCCAGTACATACCCGAGCAGAGTTATTACCTCCTTGTTTCCGGCCGTTGGTATGCCTCTGCCTCCATGCAATCGGGTTGGAAGTACGTCGCATCCGACAAACTCCCCAAGGACTTTTCGCAGATCCCTGAGGGTAGTGACAAGGATGTGGTGCTTTCCAGTGTTGCAGGCACCAAGGTGGCCCAAGAAGCGGTGATGGATGCGCAGGTACCTCAGACAGCAGCTGTCAACCGCAAGGACGCTACCTGCACCGTCACCTACGACGGAACCCCGAATTTTGCCGCCATACAGGGTACTAAACTTTATTACGCTACCAATACATCAAGTTCCGTCATCAAGGAAGGAGAGACGTTTTACGTTTGCCAGAACGCCGTGTGGTTCACCGGCACAACACCGGGTGGTCCATGGGCTGTGGCTACCTCCGTACCTGCAGAGGTTCAGAAGATCCCTTCTTCATCGCCTGTATACAACGTGAAGTACGTGTAT
>JAULUX010000212.1:0-3910 GCA_032111385.1 Bacteroidia bacterium | reverse complement strand
CCGGTCGGGAAAACCGCACCGATGATGGCATAGGGACAAGCGCTGAGCTTGTTGTTTTCGATCGTGGTGGTGTTCCAGTCCGTCGCATTTTCGACTTGTATACCGCGAATGAATCCGGTAACGTCGTTGTTGGTGATGGTCACGTTCGACAAAGTAGCGGGAACAGTATTGTACGAAGGAGAGTCGTTCCTGCCGGATACATTCATGGCATAGCCGATGCTGGCACCGCTTGTGTTCTGCGTTGCACCGCGGTTTTCCACAAAGGAGTTGCCGTTGATGACCACTCCGTTATAATTACCATACTTCAAGTTGATGGAGATGGCCCGGGGATTCACATTCAAGCCGTTGTTGGTGAAGGTATTTCCGGATATGGTTGCACTGTTCAATTTTTCTATGTAGAGTGCAGCCAGATTGTTCGAGTTCGAACCATTGGCAGTAAACGTATTTCCGCTGATGGTCACATTGCTGCATCCACCCGGTGATGAAGACTGTTGGGGAATGTAAACTCCTGCATTGACCTGATTGGAGAAGGTACTTCCTGTGATGGAAAGTCCGTTCAGGTTAGCGGCCATGCCCATTCGGAAGCCATCTGAGTTGGCATTGAACGTACAATTGCTCAATATCCAATCGTTCATCACACCCGAAATGTTGTTGAGGTGGATACCGTAAGAGGAATTTCCATCGATGCTTACCCCCTCCAAGGTGAGGTGATTGAGCAACTGATCGACATAGATGCCTTTTGTGGAACCGCTGATCTTCAGGTTACGCAAATAGGCCCGATTACCCGAGGCCGAGCCGGATCCTGCACTGGTGTATGTAATGACAGTGCCGCCCGGATTTTGTAAAATGGTGCTGGTTCCCTGACCGCGGATGTCCAGTTTCTTATTCACTGTCAAAGCGGACGAGAATGTACCCGAACAAATGACAATTACATCGCCGGAGCTGGCCGCATTGATAGCCGATTGGATGTCGTTGAAACCTGCACCACTGGTTTGGTTCTCGACCGAATAAGAAGAGATGGTTTGTGAAGCAGTAGAGGCCGTAGCACCATTTGCATCGGTGATGGTGGCTACGTAGCTACCGGCCGCCAATCCAGTAATCGTATATGGACTACTGATTCCGGTGGCGCTTCCGCCACCTGTCCAGGTGATGTCGTAAGGAGCTACCCCACCACTGAAACTGACCGTAATACTTCCTCCGTTACCGCAGAAGTTATTGTAGACAGTAACTGACGAAATCACTGGTGGCGTACCCATAAACCCTTCTCTCAATTCCGGATTTGAACCGCCTTTGATCGAACCGGTAAACCCGTCCTTCACTCCTGCATTTGCATTGGAAAGAATGAGCCCCAGGGGCAGAATCAAGCAAAGCCACTTCAGTGCGCTTGAAAGTGCTGTGAAACAATGATTTTTCATGGAAATATGTGCGTATGATTTGTTTAAAAACAAGTATTTACCGAATCAATTATGTCGATTTAATTTCAAAATAAGCTGATTGTAGGAGAATGGGGGCATCCATGCAGGAGTAGTTTTCAACTTTCTGTCACAAATTAGACGTAATAATCGTCGGGTGCAAATGAATTTTGATGCCTGTCCTTACAACGCAGCTTCATTTCTGATTTCTATCGACTTTATGAATTGGTTTTCAATTATTTATGTACTTTTTGCCTGAAGCCAAGAATTTGTTCGGACGGTAGTCGGTTTTGGGTGAAAGCATGGATTAATAAGGTGAAATCAGGGTTATTGTACGGAATGGATCGCTTGGGGGTTTCCCGATTTCGGGATAATTGTGAATTAAGAGTCTGGAAAATTATTTCTTAGTCCATTCCGACAGCTGAAAAGGATCGTAATCTCTAAAGGCTGCAATTCAGAAATGGAGTTAAGGCTCTATCAAAACAATTAGGCGGGCCAAACGGCCCGCCTAATGATAAATCACTGGAACTCGACCTTTTACTCGACCATAACCATGCGTTGAGTACGCAGGCCATTGGATTCCAGAATCAGATTGTACAAACCGGCCGTCAACAATTCTGTGTTGAGTCGGATTGTATTCGGACCTTCCATACACTCGATTGCCTGCAGGAGAACATTTCGTCCGCTGAGATCGGAAATCGTAATGACACTCTGTCCGATGGAACCGGAAGTGAAAGACACATTCACTTGATCGCCAGCCGGGTTGGGGTAAACCTCTATACTGGTGAAAGTACTCGGATCACTGGTCAAACGTGGTGCAGGGCAGTAGATTGAATTTACGGCTATACCGCCAAGCACCTTGTTATTGCTACTGCCGCAGGCATTGCTGCTCAATACGGAGATGTTGTAATTCGTTCCACTGTTAGGACCATAATTGATCTTCACAGTTTTCGTCCCTTGTCCGCTCGCTATGCTCGCACCGTTAGGAGCTGTCCAATTGTAGTTGGTTGCCCCGGCCACAGTTTGAATGTCATACTGAACATTGGAGGCCGAGGGACATACAGTCATCGAACCGCTGATAGGACTAGCTATGAAAGGTGTACCCTGAACGCTAAGGCTTCTTATACTGCCCGTGCCGCAGGCATTCACACCCTGAACACTGATCGATCCGGTAGTGAAGGAGGAAGGATAACTCACCGTAATGGATGTCGTACCCTGACCGGAGACGAGCGTCACTCCGGCAGGAACTGTCCAGGTGTAGGAGGTCGCAGTGAAAACACCCGATGTAGAATAGTTCACATTCACGGCACCGCACAATCCGGTGGCCTGTCCTGTGATCGATGCAGGCGCGGCAGGCAGATTGAGGGATACGCTCTTTGAACGGCCCGGGCTCTGACCACATGCGTTGGCCGCTATGATTTCGATGGTACCACCCGTATAAGTAGCTCCAACCGATACCTGAATGATGTTCGTCCCCTGACCTGAGGTAACGGTCATGCCGGTGGGAAGATTCCAGACATAATATGAGGCGCGGTTAACCGGAGTGACCGAATAGGTAGCCGTTTCACCCGGACACAACCTGGTGGGTCCTGATGGAGACGGAGGACGAACAGGTGCAGTATAGTTATAGTCGATACTGACCTGCACAGGCGAGCTGCTTCCGCATCCGTCGGAACCGGTGACCGTCATCATGCCGGAAAACCCGTTGTTGATAGCCGTAGCGGTCCAGCTGACGAGAATAGAATTGGTATTCTGCCCGCTGACAAGGGTCATTCCCGTCGGAACCGTCCAAAGGTAAGAGGTAATGCCTGGTACGGATGCCACGCTGAACGTTGCACTGCCGTTAGCGACCACTGTACAAGATGAAGCGGGTCCGCTGATACTTCCTAAAGGCAGGGCAGTGCTTTCATCGACCGATCCATCGCAATCGTCATCGAGGCCGTTGCAAGTCTCGGTGGCTCCGGGGTAAATGCCGGCATTGGTATCGTCACAATCAGTGCTGATGATGGAAGATCCGGCGGGTTGATTGCAGGTTACAATCGGAGAGCCTGCTCCGTAAGTATCACCGTCCAGATCTGAGTAATAGGTTGATTGTCCGGTGATGGAGGGGTCGAGGTCGTCTGCAAGAGCATCGCAATCGTTGTCCACATTGCTATCGCATACTTCAGTAGCAGCAGGATTGATCGCCGCATTGGTATCGTCGCAATCGCCCGCAGTAGTGGAATATCCGGCACCGGGGTTGTTGCACAGCGAAGATCCGGCATCGGTGTAATAAGTAGTGAACGACAGACCGTCGTCGACCAACGTGTTGCAATCGTCGTCCACGCCGTTGCAGGTCTCGGATGCTCCGGGATTCACGGATGCACTGGCGTCGTCGCAGTCGGTGTTGTTCACCGAAGAACCCGATGGCTGTACGCATGCAAGGAAGGATGTGCCCGCACCGTAGGTATCGCCATCGGCATCCGTATAATATGTGCCCTGACCGATTACGGAAGGAT
>JAULUX010000211.1:0-4563 GCA_032111385.1 Bacteroidia bacterium | reverse complement strand
TATTTGCAGCTGCTCGTGTCGCCGCACTTTTCGGTGTGAAGAAGACTGCAGATCTGATCCCTGACTGCCATCCCTTGCCCATTGAGTTTACTGAAGTGCGCTTTCAAACTTCCGGTTTGGAGATTGTCATAGAGGTAGAAGTCCATACGGTTTATAAGACCGGGGTAGAGGTAGAGGCCATGCACGGTGCCTCGGTTGCAGCATTGACCATTTATGACATGCTCAAGCCGATTGATAAGGGGATAGAGATCTTGAAGATCGCCTTGGTCGAGAAAAAAGGTGGGAAGAGTGATTTCAAGGACCGGATCAAGCCCGGCTTAAAAGCCACTGTAATTGTTTGCTCCGATACGATTTCTGCCGGTAAGAAAACCGATTCGGCAGGTAGATCCATTCAGGAGATCTTGAGGCGATGTGGAGTTGAGAACTCCGGGTACCGGATCATTCCCGACGAGCCAGAACAAATCAAATTCTGTTTATTGGAGCAGGAGTCTGAAGGCACTGATCTTCTTATTTACACCGGAGGAACCGGATTGTCTCCTCGCGATGTCTCGCCGGAAACTATTGCTCCCTTGCTTGACCGTGAAATTCCCGGAGTAATGGAAGCTGCCAGGATGTACGGTCAACAACGCACACCATATGCGATGCTCAGCCGGGGAGTAGCCGGGATGCGCGGACGTATGCTTGTACTGACTTTGCCCGGATCAACAAAGGGTGCAAGAGAAAGCATGGACGCACTCTTTCCTCATTTGCTGCATGTTTTTCATGTTGCGGAAGGTGCCAGGCATGATGTAAAAGAGGAAGGTCAAGGTTGATTCAAGCCATGTATTCTAACGCGAATCTGACGCAGGTCAAAAGCCTTACATTTCTGGTATTTATTTTTATTTTTCGTTTCATCCATGTAACCGCAGAATCCACCGATTCATTGATTGTGTTGGACAAGGCAGGTTATGTGAAAACGATCGTTGCCAATGCAACTCATCGATTGTTTTCGATAGATAGTCTTCCGGTCTCAAATATCAAACTTGAGATCCGATACAGTACGGCCAATAACTTCACAGGTGAACCCGTATACAATCGGCCTGCTGCTTATGCCCGTTTCGAAGTTGCGCAGGCTTTGAGATTGGTCGCTGATAGCCTAAAGTCTTTAGGCATGGGTTTGTTGATCTATGATGCCTACAGGCCATATTCCGCAACGGTGCGATTTTGGGAGTTGATAGGTGACGAAAGATATGTTGCCAACCCCCAAAAAGGCTCCCGACACAACCGCGGTTGTGCCGTGGATGTGGGATTGTATGATTTGATTGATGGCGAAAATCTACCCATGCCTACTGCATACGACGACTTCACTGAGCAGGCACATGCCGAAGCCGAATGCACAACAGCACCGGCATGCCGCAATAGACGGGTGCTGCAATTGGTGATGACCTGGGCCGGATTCCGGATATTTGAAACCGAATGGTGGCATTTCGATTACAAGGGTTGGGAGGAGTTTCCTGTCCTTGATGTTTCCTTTGAAGATTTAGATGCTTTATAGGAACCTTGACAGGTACAAAATAAAAAGACAGGAATTGAGATTCCTGCCTTAAGTGGAGCCAACTATCGGATTCGAACCGATGACCCTTTCATTACGAATGAAATGCTCTACCAGCTGAGCTAAGTCGGCTTGTTGACCGGATCAATCCGGTACTGATCATTCTTACTTCCTGATTCGCCTGAAGGTTACGTTACGAAAATAAAAATCAGAACCTATTTCAATGTTGGGGTGTCGAATCCGAACTCGTTCATGACGGCCATTCTGACAAACATCTCTTCACTGTACCAGCCGGTTTCGCGCGTTTTGCGGACCATGGGTGCGTGGGCTTGTCCTTTGTATGCGAAGGCCTGAACGGATTGAACATTGTCCCAAAGGCTCAGCGTGGCTTGCTCGACAAGAGGCAATTCACCTACGCCTTTTGCGAAAATCAAGCCCGGTTGGTTTTCAAGGCCTTTACTCGATCCGGGAACATTCATCCAAAACCGAAGCGCCTTTGAACGTCGAATGCTCGCGCGGGTCAATACTGCGACCCGACCAGTCCATCCTCCAAGGTCTGAAGCGCTTACAAAAGGTTGTTGGCTATTCCACGTTCCATGAGAACGAATTGGGATGCCGTCCCACCCGGAACAGTCAGCTGCCAAAGACCGGAAATTCAACCATCGTGTATCGTTGGAAAAGAACTGTTTTGCATGTTCACTACTTTTCCATACGCCAAGCCATGCATAAGTTGAAAGGTCAGGTAGAATTGAAAAACCCTTGCCGGCGCCACTTCCCAAATGCTTGGAGAAGAGGAGTCCTTCGGCCTTCCAGATTTCGAATCGCGCGCGTCCCATCTCCGTGAATGCCTTCCATTTGGCCTGAATGCCGTTAAAATGCAGGAATCGAACAGTTACAAAGGATGCTTCAATGGGCTTTACAGCCTGAAAATGTTCAATTTTTTCGACCATTGGACTGTTCTTGATTTGTCAAAGGTAAGCCTGGTCATTACTTTTGATACAAACTCTCAAAGATGAATCAAGGCTTGATCAGAATCCCCTCCCTAATCTTCCTTTGGTTTTTCCTTGGATTGGGCAGTTCGTCCGCACAGGTAGGATGTCCTGCAGTCAACGCCGGTCCTGATCAAAGTGTTGGTTGTTCCAATCCCTGTGCGAACTTATCCGCCGGATATTTTTACGCGGGCCAGACGTCCACTTATACTGCCATCCCTATTCCGTATTTGCCCAACCCTTACAATGTTGGAACGCCCATTCTGGTGAATATTGATGATACCTGGTCGAACGTCATTAACCTTCCTTTTGATTTTTGTTTCTATGGAGTCAATTATTCCCAGGTGGTCATCGGATCGAATGGAATCATATCATTCAACACTACAGTTGCCGGGGCGCTTTGCCCCTGGAGTTTTGCAGGAACCGCCCCTTTGCCATCCGGATCAGTTCCCGTAAACAGCATCATGGGGATTTATCAGGATATTGATCCGACCAACCAGGGTTCGATTTATTATCAATTGACAGGTACAGCACCTTGCAGGAAGCTGATCGTTTCTTACTACAATATCCCCTATTTCGGTGATCCAAACAGTGTATCGACAGGAGCTTGCAGTCAACCATTGTTCGCAACCACCCAGATCGTGCTCTATGAAACGACGAATGCCATCGATATCTATGTAGAAAGCAAACCAACCTGTTCCGGTTGGAATTCCGGCCTGGCTTACCAGGGTATTCAAAATGCCAATGGTACCCAGGCCACTACAATTCCCGGGCGAAACCGCGCCGTATTCAATTTAACCAACGACGCCTTCCGTTTTTTGCCCTCCGGTCCGAGTATTGTGAATTTCACCTGGCTGCAGAACGGTTTACCCTATAGTAGCAATATCTCCATTCAGGTTTGTCCGACTGTTACCACCACCTACACAGCACAAGCGATTTACACCGCATGCAATGGAACCCAGATCATCGTGACAGATGATGTGGTGATCACGCCTTCCGGTTCGGTTCAATCCAATGTATCGCAATTGCAGGCAGTCAGTTGCAACAACGGAAACAACGGTTCTTTATCCACCAGCGCAAGTGCCGGTCAGGCCCCCTATGCGTATTTATGGTCAAACGGTGCGACGACAGCTACCGCGACCGGACTTTCTCCAGGGCTCTATACAGTAACTATCACAGATGCGAACGGTTGTTCATCGTCAGATACAATCTCATTGGCTAATCCACCACCAATGACCCTTTCCGGTCCCGTCGTGCAAAACGTACAATGCAACGGACTTTCAACCGGATCGATCAGCATGACAGCTTCCGGCGGAACTGCTCCATTGACCTACGTATGGTCTGGTGGTAGCAGCACCGGATCGCTGCTCTCCGGCATTCCTGCCGGAACATTCACATTGACCGTAACGGACAACAATGGTTGCACTGTTTCCGGTTCGGCCACCATTACTCAGCCTCCCGCCATTTCGGCAAACTTCAGCAGTACGAATGTAAGTTGCAATGGTGCCAATAATGGAACTGCTGCTGCTAACGTTGTTGGGGGTGTTGCTCCCTTAAACTATTCATGGAACACCATTCCTATACAATCGACTGCTTTGATAAGTGGCCTGGATGGCGGTACATATGCCTGTCTGGTTACCGACGCGAACGGCTGCACTGTAACTGGATCGGTTACAGTCGTTGAGCCATCGGCAATCACAACGAATGTTACCGTAAACCAACCGGTGTGCGGTTCGAACGGTCTTGGATCCGCCGGTGTTAATCCATCCGGTGGTGTTGCCCCGATCGCAATCAACTGGCAACCCTTGGGAGCTGCATCAGCAACAGTCGGAAATCTTCCAGCCGGAAATTATTCTGTCACACTGACCGATGCCAACGGGTGCACTGCTCAATCCAACTTCCAAATCAACCTTTATGTACCGATGAGTTTACAATTGGTTGCTGATTCGGTGACTTGTAATGGTCTTACCAATGGAAGTGTGCAAGGGGTGATTTCCGGCGGTGTTCCAGCTTTGCAATATGCATGGTCTCCCGGAGGTTCTA
>JAULUX010000210.1:0-2165 GCA_032111385.1 Bacteroidia bacterium | reverse complement strand
AAATCAGATCTTAAAAACTGTTTAATACAATGAAAATCGAACAAATTTATACCGGATGTCTTGCTCAAGGCGCTTACTATATCGTATCCGGCAATGAGGCTGTAGTTATCGATCCACTTCGTGAAATTCAACCTTACCTCGACCGTGCCGTCAAGGACGGTGTGGCCATCAAGTATGTTTTGGAAACCCACTTTCACGCGGATTTCGTGTCCGGGCACGTTGACCTTGCCAACGCGACCGGGGCAACCATCGTTTTCGGACCCAATGCGAATCCCGACTTCAAGGCTCATATTGCCAAAGATGGGGAGGAACTCAAAGTAGGTGATATTACCTTGAGGGTGTTGCATACTCCCGGTCATACGATGGAGTCAACCTGTTACCTTCTGGTCGATGAAAAAGGGAAAGAAAAGGCTGTATTCACCGGTGACACCTTGTTCATCGGTGATGTAGGCAGACCGGATCTTGCCCAGAAAAGCAACATTACCCAGGACGACCTGGCGGGTTTTCTCTTCGAGTCGTTGCGGAGTAAGATCATGACTTTGCCCGATGAAGTCATCGTATATCCTGCTCACGGAGCCGGTTCTGCCTGTGGAAAAAACATGAGCAAGGAGACTTCCGATACCCTCAAGCACCAGAAAGAGACCAATTATGCCTTGCGTGCGGACATGACACGTCAGGAATTCATTCGTGAGGTGACGGATGGACTGATGCCACCACCGGCCTATTTTCCTCAAAATGTAATGATGAATAAAAAGGGCTACGATCAGATTACCGATGTGATACGACGGGGAACGCAAAGTCTGTCACCTGATGCGTTCGAAGCTGCTGCCAACGAAACGGGGGCTTTGATCCTCGACACCCGCGCTCCTCAGGTTTTCGCCAAAGGATTTGTACCGAACTCGATCAACATCGGTATCGACGGCGGATTTGCTCCCTGGGTAGGTGCCCTTATTCCGGATGTAAGACAGGAGATTTTGGTTGTAGCGGATTCCGGAAGGGAGGAGGAGGTGATTACGCGTCTGGCGCGAGTGGGCTACGACCATGCATTGGGTGTTTTGGAAGGCGGTTTCGAAACATGGAAGAATGCCGGAAAGGAAATTGATGCGATAACAAGTATCACTGCTGATGATCTGGCCCAAATACGGGAGAAGGATCCGTCAGCTAAAATCGTGGATGTGCGAAAGAGCAGTGAATACGGATCAGAGCACATTCGTGACGCGGTCAATACACCATTGGATTTTATAAACGAATCAATGGTGGCCATTGATAAGAACGAGCCTGTATATGTACACTGTGCCGGCGGATACCGCTCGATGATTTTTACTTCGATCCTACGAGCAAGAGGTTATGACAACCTGGTGGATGTTCAGGGTGGATTCAAGTCAATCAAAGAGTCGGGCAAATTTGATGTGACCGACTATGTATGCCCGAGCACTTTGTTGTGATTCTCCAGTAACATGAAATGAAAAAGGCGTCCTTTCCGGGCGCCTTTTTCGTGAGTTCTAAGATCCTTAGTGATCGTGCATGCCGGGAGTATGAGCATGACCATGGTCGAGCTCCTCCGGAGTGGCTTCACGCACAGAAACGACAGTGCCACTGAAATGCAGGTCATGTCCCGCAAGCGGATGGTTGAAATCCAGCAATACTGTTTCTTCTTCGATTCCTGCGATACGCGCCATCAATTGGTTGCCTTCACGATCGAGTAATGGAACCATGTTTCCGACTCTCAGAATCTCCAGATCGAGAATGCCATCGGTTTTGAACATGTCATCTGCAACTTTTACAAATGCCTCATCTTCAACTTCGCCATATCCGTTTTCAGCTTCAATGCTGAAAGTAAAGGTATCTCCGGCTCTGAGTCCGTTCAGGTTCTCCTCAAACGATGGGATCAATTGCCCGCTTCCGAATAGAAAAATCAAGGGGTTTTCTTCCGGTGTTTCTTCGACAAAGTTCCGTTCCTGTTCGGGCTTGCTGCTATGAAGCGCATAAGTGACTGTGACGACAGTCTGGGTTCCTATCTGCATGGGTTTGTGATTTGTTTAAAAGGATGGATGCCGGTAAATAGCCGTCAACCATCAATTTAGTGGGTTTGTTCAGCAAAGATAAACAAAGGGGAATGGCCTACGGCCTGAAGGCGGCTTTAAGGAAATCAGATTAAATGGCTC
>JAULUX010000209.1:0-4896 GCA_032111385.1 Bacteroidia bacterium | reverse complement strand
CCGTTGGCGTCGATGTCGAAAGTGACCTCGATCTGAGGGATTCCGCGCGGTGCGGGAGGAATACCATCCAGGTGGAATCGGCCGATGGTGCGGTTGCCATTGGCCATCGGACGCTCTCCCTGCAGGACGTGGATCTCAACCGAAGGCTGATTGTCGCTGGCGGTGGAGAAGGTCTCCGATTTGCGTGTCGGGATGGTGGTGTTGGACTCGATCAACTTGGTCATCACTCCGCCCATGGTTTCAATACCGAGGGAGAGGGGGGTTACATCCAGCAGAAGTACGTCTTTCACTTCACCGGTCAGTACTGCACCCTGGATGGCCGCGCCTACGGCAACTACCTCATCCGGGTTCACCCCTTTTGAAGGCTTTTTGCCGAAGAATTTCTCAACGAGTTCCTGAATGGCCGGTATACGTGTAGAGCCTCCAACGAGGATTACTTCGTCGATGTCGTTGGATGTCATTTTAGCATCACTTAGCGCTTTTTTGCAAGGCTCAAGTGTGCGTTGGATCAGGCTGTCGGCCAGCTGTTCGAATTTTGCGCGGGTCAGGGTCTTCACCAGGTGCTTGGGAATACCGTCAACCGGCATGATGTAAGGCAGGTTGATTTCCGTCTGTGTGGAACTCGATAATTCTATCTTGGCCTTTTCGGCAGCCTCTTTCAGGCGCTGCAGGGCCATTGGGTCCTTACGCAGGTCGATGCCTTCATCACTTTTGAACTCATCAGCCAGCCAGTCGATGATCACCTGGTCGAAATCGTCACCGCCAAGGTGGGTGTCGCCGTTTGTGGATTTGACTTCAAAAACACCGTCTCCCAATTCAAGGATGGAGATGTCGAAGGTCCCGCCACCAAGGTCGAATACGGCCACTTTGGTGTCGGTATACTTCTTGTCCATGCCATAAGCCAGGGCTGCGGCCGTAGGCTCGTTGATGATACGGAGAACCTTTAAGCCTGCGATTTCTCCCGCCTCCTTGGTCGCTTGACGCTGGGCATCGTTGAAGTAGGCAGGTACGGTTACGACAGCTTCATTGACCTCGTGTCCGAGGTAATCTTCGGCTGTTTTTTTCATCTTCTGAAGCACCATGGCAGAGATCTCCTGGGGCGTGTATAACCTGTCATTGATTTTTACACGGGGAGTATTGTTGTCGCCTCGAACAACTTCGTACGATACCCGGGAAGCCTCTGTGCTGACCTTGTCAAAGGACTCTCCCATGAACCGTTTGATGGAAGCGATGGTATGCATGGGGTTGGTGATCGCCTGGCGTTTGGCCGGGTCACCCACTTTGCGCTCTCCGTCTTTGATGAATGCAACGATGGACGGGGTGGTACGGCGACCTTCACTGTTGGGAATCACTACTGATTCATTGCCTTCCATCACGGCAACGCAGGAGTTGGTAGTACCCAGGTCAATTCCGATAACTTTTTTCATGTGTTTGATAAGTGTTTGCAAGCTCTACTCAATCGGTATGCCATCGCATTTACCGGATGAATTTGGCAGGAATCCCGTAGAATTGTGACAAAGCCTCTGCCAGATTGTCAATTCCCCCTGGAGTTTACTGGAAAATGTGACTGGTATAAGGGCTGGTAATCAAAGCCGCCTCGGTATCGTCGTTGAAACGGATATTGGGTACCGTGGTATTCATCCGGCACGAAAAGAGGCCCTTCCCGGAACTCAAATTGGTAAACTCCGGAAGGAAGAAAATCGTATTTCCGGGTGCGTTTATGCGGATATAATTGTACAAATCCTCAGTCCCCACGGTGAACAGGTAATCTGCGCGAAAGGAGGAAGAGTAGATTTTTTTGGAACCGGTAGGCTTGTTGATTCGTGATCCGATGAATTTAAAAATGGTCTCCCCCGGCAACAGAAAGGTCATGGTCTCTCCACCCAGGCTGTTCAGGCTGACCAAATCATCAAGGGGATAGTCTACCCAATTGGTGGCAGTTGATTGGGTAAGCGTATCGACTACATCGTATTTGATTCGCATCACCAGTCCGAATAATTTCCCGTTTTTAGGACTGAAAAAACGAATGGGATAGGGGTTTTCGTTGGCCAGATTTACTTTGACGGAGGAATTGAAAAACTGGAATTGCAAAGGGCGGATGACCTTGGTGGAACCCGTGACCATCAACCCGGTTTTGGTGTTTTCAAACCGAATGCGGTAACTGGTGTCGGCTGTGATGGAGGAGTTACCGGGTGCTATGGTGAAATTTTCAAGTTTAAAGATGTAGTGCCCCTGGTCTGTGAACAAGCCCTCTTCTTTGAAACCCGATACCGGCAGTAGTCTTCGGCTACCGAAAACCACGCCTTGGTAAACACGGTCGATGTATAGACGAACATCGGCTGTATCGTAGTACAAGCTGTCCGACTCCTGAGCCATGACAAGCGCATTCCCCTGGCCGAGAAAGGCTTTTTGTACCCTGACATAGTGTGTGGTGGAGGAAGGGTCGACCAATCCGTAGATCACCGGGATCTCGCGGTAGTCGTCCAGCAGGTCCACTTCGTTTTCACACGAAGGAAGGATGAGCATCAGGAGCGGTATAAACAGGAGCAGCCGTATCGACATGATGCCTCAAAAGTAAGGATTCTGAACCCATCTTCTTACTTCCCTGATGCATTGATAAGGGTAGGGCAGAAGAGGCGAACTTGCTTAGTTTCGCGTTATGTGGGATGCGCTGATCTCCGGGATCGTTTTGGGATTAACCCTGGCCATGCTGATCGGTCCGGTGTTTTTCATGCTTATCGATCTCAGTATAAAAAAAGGCTTCACCGATGCCTTTTATCTTGCTTTGGGAGTGGTCCTGTGTGATGCCCTTTTCGTTCTATTGACCTACCTCAGCAGTTCCTCCCTTCAACTGATGGATCGCTTTCGGTTGGAGGTAGGATGGGCGGGCGGTCTGTTGATGATCGGTTTCGGCCTGGTCTACCTGCTTAGGAAGCCCCGCATTCGGTCCGGTGATGTCGATTTGCCCGATTACGCCTCCAGTCCATTGAAGGAGGCTGCGAAGGGTTTTTCCCTCAACCTGCTGAATCCTTTTGTTGCCTTGTTTTGGATCGGAGTGGCCGCCGGAGTGGCTGTGCGGGGGTATTCAGAGGCCCAGATCCATGCCTTTTACATCGTGGTGCTGTCAACGGTTTTTCTGACCGATTTACTCAAGGCAAAGGTCGCCATCCAAATGCGGCGATACGTAACGCCCTCCCGTTTCAGGATCCTGCACCGCATTTCAGGATTCGGATTGATCGCTTTTGGAATACGGCTTATCGTAAACGTTACCATCTGATTCGCCATTGTAGCCCGGTTTTCAAAGCGATTAAACAAGCAGGTCGGGTAAAAACCATCTTTTTAGCACACATTTTTTGGCGTATTTGAACCGATTTCTTACAAACGGTTAAAAAAACACTTGACAGGCCTTATCCTAAGGTGTAAGTTTACGTATAGATGCCTCGCATGAACCGGTTTATCTGCCGTGTCTGCCAGGTTAATAAAATGCATCGGCTCCGCTGCCGTCCTACTAAAAAGGAAAATCAACTTCCATCCACATGAAAAAGGCGTTCCTGAAGGAAATGCAACCCGAGGTGAGGAAATTTCTCGCCAAGTATGTGGATTTGCGTTCCCAGGATACCAAGGTTCTGTCGACCTCCACTGCGTTCAATGTGGAATGCCTGGACGACGATAATACAAACTGCATTGTTAACCTGAAACGCATCAACGATATCCGTTTCGTAAACAAGTTTCAGGAAGTGGTGAATGAAAAGCTTCCCTACGGCGGGTTGTATATTGGACTTGTGGAGACGCATGATCAGCGCAGGAGCCGACTGTTGCACAAGTTCCTTCCTGTACTCTCTTATCTTTATTTCTTTTTCGATTTCGTATTCAAACGGGTGTTCCCCAAGTTGCCCGTCTTGCGTTCTGTCTATTTCCTGCTCACCAACGGTAGGAACAGGGTGATGTCCAAAGCGGAAGCCCTTGGTCGTCTGGTCGCTTCCGGATTCAGGATAATCGAAGTGAAGGCGATTGGTAATTACACCTATTTCGTCGGAAAAAAGGTTTTGCAGCCTTTTTATGATACCAATCCGTCCTACGGTCCTTTGTTCATGATGAACCGGATCGGCAAGGATGGCGACATGATCCGCGTGTTCAAATTCAGAACGATGTATCCGTATGCGGAATACCTGCAGGAATACGTGTACGAGCAATACAACCTGGCGGAAGGGGGCAAGTTTGCGAACGATTTCAGGATCACACGCTGGGGCGCATTCATGCGTCGCTTCTGGCTCGATGAGCTGCCGATGGTCATCAATCTGATCAAAGGCGATATCAAGATCGTGGGAGTAAGGCCATTGAGTAAGCACTATTTCAGCCTGTACACCAAGGAGCTGCAGGAAAAGCGGATCGATTCCAAGCCGGGTCTTCTTCCTCCTTTTTATGTGGATATGCCCTCAACCCTCGAGGAGATCATCGAGTCCGAATTGAAATATTTGCGCGCTTACGAGAAGGAGCCTTTCCTCACCGATTTCCGGTATTTCTTCTCAATTTGCGGGAACATCTTCCTGCGTCGTGCTCGCAGCAATTGAGTCTGCCGCCGCAGGATCCCACCGGTAAACCTTGAATGGCCCGAACAGGGTGTCCGGTACATAATCAGACAACTCTTCATCGGCGATCTTCACGGGTGGCTTCTTCCTGTGGGTTATCAAGTAAGGGATTTTTCCGTTGCGCATCAGTCCTCCGAACGATTTGAATTGAAAAACTCCCAAAGGACGGGTGTACTGCAAAGCGACCTCCCTGCAGGGAAACAAGGCTTTGCCACCCAGGAGGAGGTTGATGTGATTCTCCTTATGAAAAAGAGCCAGCGCCCATTGGTCCTTTCCTGTACGGGCAAGGACATAGCTAGCCGCTTTC
>JAULUX010000208.1:0-5276 GCA_032111385.1 Bacteroidia bacterium | reverse complement strand
TCATCCGGGGCAGGGGGGCGCACCATCTCACCACATCATCATCTCACCGCATCATCAAATCACCACATCATCAAATCCTTCTTCTCAACCGCACATAATCTATAAAAACCAACAATTTCACCGTCACCGTATAGGCATGTGGGATCCGCATGATCCTGTCAAAATTCCCGGTGTAATCGTAGCGAGGCAAGGGAGTTTCATCCGTCACGGCATTTTTGTACACGAGGTTGAGTACGCTTCCGGGAGAGAATCGCCATTCGTATATGCAATCGACCGTGAAGATGTTGAAGTTGAAATCGCTGCTACCGGTATAATTCACAGCGGGTAGCAATTCCCCGTCCGTATCCAGATTGAAGTATTCGGCATACCGACCCGTTAGCCAATAATGGCGGGCGATGACGGTGAGGTTCATGTTTTCGTTGAACGAAAGGGTGCCCCGGAAATCCATCTCCCAGGTGTCGAGTCGTCTGCCTCCGAGTACCGGGATACCGAGGGAGTCGTTGGTGGCAAAACCGATATTGAATTTCTCACGATTGTACTTGCATCCTGTGGTAAAGAAGATACGGTCGCTGGGCCGGATGCGGAAGCTCAGGTCGTGTCCGATTCCCGGTGCCGATGGTCGGTCGATGTAATCGCTGAAGCTGATGGAGTAATCCACAGCAAGCGGTTTGCGGTAGTCGGTACTGAAGCCGGTGTAAGCGTACCAGGTGCGGAAACCCCTGTAGACCATTCCGGGTTGACGTGCTTCGAAGAAGTCGTAAGGTCTGACCATGTTCACACCTGCACCGCTGAAGATGGCGTTCCAGCTCATCAGGTTGATGAAGGAGTTGAATGAAAGTTCGTTGTAGCCGACTTTACCGGTGTTGAAATCATCGGCGACGAAAAGGTTCAGGCTATTTTCCGATTCGCGGATGAATTTCCAGGGCCTGAATCGGTAAGCGGAGATCCTTGCTTCGGTGTTATTCTGACCGGGAACCCGGTAAAAACCCATATCGGTGGCATCGTATTCAGGCGCGGTTACATTCCGAAACAGTGCTCCCTGTAGCCAACCTCCTGCTTTTTCGAAACCGACCGAGTAGCGGTAATTCCCGGAATTGGTTGTTGCACCCGGACCATGACGAAGAATGACCGATCCCTCCCCCTTAAAACTGAGGGTGTTTTTTCTGTTGCTTAAGGTCAGTCCTGCACCACTCGCCTGGGCATCGGTGGCGGCTCCGTTTCGCAAGGCCAGGGTGTTGATGAAGTACAGGCTGGAATTGTTTTTCCATTGCTTGTCAGCCACGAAAATGGAGTAATCCGTCAATGGCTCGGTGGTGATGAGCCGTTTTGAACCATCGGCACTTCGTACTTCGGCGGTCATGGCATCGGTGACGGCATTGAAGAATCCCAGTCCGAGGCCTTTGTCGGTTCGCCCTGATATTTTCATCGCATTCAACAACTTAGCCTGCACCGGATTGCTGATGAGTTCTTCTCCATCCTGGAGCTGGTTGAAAACACTGAAATATCCACCGGGTAAACGGCCGATCCGTCTGGAGTAGAAAAGATCACCTTTGCCGAAAAGCTCCACCCCTTCCCGGAAGAAGGGTCGGTTTTCATCGTACACGACCTCGCGGTAGCTCAGATTCTTCACGAGGCGGTCGGACTGCACCTGGCCGAAGTCGGGCAGCAAGGTCATGTCGAGCGTGAAGCGGTCATCGATCCCGTATTTGACATCTGCGCCGTAGGTGTAAGTGTTGGTCCCGGAATACGACCTGTCGCCATCCTCGTTCACCAAGGGGTCCCTCGCATTACTGAAGGCGATATAGGGTACCACGTTGAGGCGTATGGGCGTTTTAACGGCTTCTACACCCAGCAAAAGACCCCAGTGTTGCAGTGGATTCGACGCCTCGGAAGGTACGTACGACCATGTTTGAAATTCACGGTTTCTGCGGATGTAGCGCTGGAATTGTACGACCCAGGTCTGCTGTTCGGTTTTAGGGAAGCGAAAGGCGGAGAACGGGATCTCGAATTCAGCGTACCAACCTTTTCCATCGCGGCTTACGGCCGACTTCCAAACGGCATCGTAGGTGCGGTCGCTGATACGGGAGTCGAGCTGAACCCCCGAAGCGTAAACCCCGAACGTGTAGGCGTCCTGTTGGGTGTTGTAAGGGTCGAGTTTCATCTGGAAATAATCGGCATTGAGGTTGCCTTCATCCCTTTTTCCGAGCTGGCGTCGGATGGAATTCGGTTCCCGATCATAACACCAGGCGCCGATATACAGTGCGAAGTCGGTGTAGATTAATCGGACTTCAGTATTCTGGGTGCCGGGCTGGCCTTCGTCCGGTCGGAACTGAATGAATCCTTCCGCCGGTGCGGCATTTTTCCATTCAGCTTCGTCAAGAATACCGTTGATGCGGGGCGGTTGTGCTGTACGGATGGCCACGCATGATTTGATGTCTTTTCCCGGTGAAATGAATGGGCTTAACATCAGCAGCCCCAGGCATAAAACAAAGGTTTTCAAAATCGACATGGAAAACTCAATGGTTGCTATCAGGGCTTCACGGGTATACCGTAAAAAATGCGTTGGTGTATCTGTTCAAACAAGGCTCCGAAATCGGCTTCGGCTCTGGCTATCGTCTGTTGAATAACCAGCGGTTTGCTTTCCGGTTCGGGTAACCGGAAATAGAATACGAATGTCTGCTCGTTACCATTGTAGTTGTCCAGATCGGTTTTGCCGAAGCGGATGTCGTAGAATCCCAGTCCGTTCTTCTGTTCTTCCATCACATAGAAGCCCTTGGAGAACCATTTCAAGCGCTCAAGTCCGGTTTGATCGGCAATCTTCGCTTCGAGTTGGGTGAGGCGGGGATAGGTCTCGAACCGGATCGGGTCATCGGGTCGTAAGACGGACAGGTAGCCGATCCTACATATGGAATCGTCCACAGTAACGGTGTACCAAAGCAGGTTGCTGAACAGTACGGGGTTCGTCAGCCAGCATTCGGATTGGATGCCCTGCCGGGCGAAGGCTTGCTCAAAACGGTGGTCTACCTGGATCTTATTGGCTGCGGTCAGAAGCAGGTACGCCGAACTAATATACAATCCCCGTTTGACCATACTGATTGACCTTTCCATTCGCCCTCTTTTCCTGAGCGTGGCGGATCGGATGGTGCAGACGATGAGCGGAAGGGTGTACAGTGGATCAACGATGGAGATGGTGTTCAACGCGACCCGGTAGTCGCTGAAAGGCAGGAACAGCTGAGTGCCGTAAAGCGTAAGCGAGTCGAGCAGGGGATGGGTGAAGATGCCCCAGAAGAAGAGGTGCAGCCAGGTGTTGAAACTCGCCTGACTTTTTGACCGGTGTAGCTTCCAAACCAACCAGGCGAGCAAGGGGGCGACCAGTACCGGGAACACCAGGCTGTGGCTGATTCCGCGGTGAACCGATAGCTTTTGGAGATCGGTCAACCAGGGACTGAGCACCACATCCAGGTCCGGAATAGTACCGGCAATGCCTCCCCAAAGCCAACCACGATAACCCGCTTTTCGACCCGCTACTAACTCGCCGATGGCTGCTCCCAGGGCAAACTGGGTGATGCTATCCATTTAAATATTTAGTTTATTTGAATTACTAATCGTGTTGATTAGGAATATCTTCTGTTTTCAACTCAAAGGTGTCTTCTTCGTCTTTGTACTTCATGACCTGGTCGAGGGCATCGGGAACGACATCGCTGCAAATGATGATGAATGACCCTTTCACGGCATTCTTGAAGGCGTGATCGATGGCTTCCCTTTCGGACGGAATGATGGTGGTTTTCTTGTTTCGGTCGACCCCATGCACCCCTTGCATCATGAGCTGGATGATCTCTTCCTCGCTGCGTCCGCGCAGGTTGCGGTCCTGGCGGATGATGATTTCGTCGAACATTTTGGCAGCCAAAGTGCCGAGGGCTACGATGTCCTCGTCGCGGCGGTCGCCCACACCGGCAATGATACCGATTTTGGGCCTGGCATCGATCCGTTCCAGGAACTTGGCGATGGCCTGGAATCCTGCGGGATTGTGGGCGTAATCGACCATGACAGTGAACTGCTTGAACTCGAACATGTTCATCCGCCCCGGAGTTTGAACGGGCGAGGGGATAAAGGTTTCCAAAGCCAGTCGGATATCCTCGATGCGGAAATCGCGCAGGTAAGAGGCCAACACTGCCGGCAGGATGTTTTGGATCATGAAAACGGCCTTGCCCCGGAAGGTAAGCGGGATGTTGACGATCTTCTCCACACGGATCTTCCAGTTTCCTTTGCAAACCGTGATGTACCCGTTCTCGGCGATGGCGGCGATTCCGCCTTTCTCGCAGTGGGTACGGACCAAAGGATTGTGCTCGTCCATCGAGAAGTAAGCTACCTTGCTCTGGACGTTGCGGGCCATGTTCGAAACCAGCTCGTCGTCGGCGTTGAGGATCGAATAGCCCGATGGCATGACGGATTCAACCACGACGCCCTTCAAACGGGCCATGTCCTCGAGGGTGTGAATGTCCTTCAACCCCAGGTGATCGGCGGCCACATTGGTGACGATGCCGATGTCGCAGCGGTGGAAGCCCAGACCTGCCCTGAGAATGCCCCCACGCGCCGTTTCCAGAACAGCGAAATCGACCGTAGGGTCTTTCAGTACGAATTCGGCACTTTGAGGTCCGGTGCAGTCGCCGCGTTGCATCAGGATGTTGTTGATGTAGATGCCGTCGGTGGTGGTGAATCCGACCTTGTATCCCGCTGTTTTGGCGATATGGGCCATCAGGCGGGTGGTGGTGGTTTTTCCGTTCGTACCGGTGATGGCGATGACGGGAATGCGGAAGGGGGTTCCGGGAGGGAAAAGCATGTCGACCACCGGCTCGGCCACGTTGCGGGGCAAACCGTCGGTGGGTGCAAGGTGCATTCTGAATCCGGGCGCTGCATTGACTTCGAGGATGGCTCCTCCGGTTTCGGCCAGGGGAGTACTGATGTCGTCGGTCATGATGTCGATGCCGCAGATGTCGAGTCCGACGATTCGGGCGATGCGCTCGGCCATGAATACGTTATGCGGGTGTACCAGGTCGGTGACATCGGTGGCTGTTCCTCCGGTGGAGAGATTGGCTGTCGCTTTCAAGTACAGGATCTCGCCATCTTTAAGAACGGATTCCAGCGATAATCCCTTGTCACCTAGAATACCCATGGTCGACTCATCGACCTTGATGGCCGTTAGGACCTTCTCATGTCCATAGCCGCGCCTGGGATCCTTGTTCACTTCGTCGATGAGTTGCTGTATGGTGCTTTTT
>JAULUX010000207.1:0-2103 GCA_032111385.1 Bacteroidia bacterium | reverse complement strand
GCACGCTTCCGATGTGCCCGGCGGAGTCGTGAATATACTGACCGGTCACCGGAAGGAATTCCTGTCTCATGCCTCGGCTCACATGGATGTCAATGCGTTTCTGTATCTCGATCTGGACCAGGAATCGAAGAAGCTCGTGCAAACCAATGCGGCTGTCAACGTGAAAAGAATGGTTGATTTTGACGGAGAGGACTTGTTGTCTCCCTATACCATCCTGTCCATGCAGGAGATCAAAACCACCTGGCATCCCATCGGCAATTAGGCTGCAGGTATCAGTAGGCGCGCTCGTTGAGCCCCGACATGTAGTTGATGAATGCCTTGCAGGCGACCCGGTTGCCTCCCGGTGTCGGGTAGTCTCCGCTGAAATACCAGTCGCCGGTGTGTCCGGGGCAGGCTTTGTGCAGGTCTTCGATCTTCTGGAAAATCACCTTCACTTCCGATGAGCATCCCTGCGGTGTGACAAGGAGGGCGATACGGTCGGCTATTTCTTCGTCTGTGAAGGGAGCATAGAGGCGTTTGACCACGTTCTCCGTTTCCGAAGTTTTCTTGAGTTGTTCGCGGCAGGCCTCAAGGACTTCATCGAGCAGTGATTCCATGTTCCGTTCCTCGATCAGGCTGATAGCAGCGCGGAACGCGATCAGGTCGCCGATCTTGGCCATGTCTATGCCGTAACAGTCAGGGTAACGGATCTGGGGTGCCGAAGATACGATCACGATCTTCCGCGGACCCAATCGGTCAAGCATGCGGATGATGCTGTTGCGCAGGGTGGTTCCGCGAACGATCGAATCGTCGATGACAACCAGGTTGTCTTTTCCTGCTTCAACAGTACCGTAAGTGATGTCATACACGTGGGCGACCATGTCACTTCGTTCGGTATCGCTGGTGATGAAGGTGCGCAGCTTGGCGTCTTTGATGGCGATCTTTTCGGCACGTGGACGCATGCTGAGTATTTCAGCGAGCTTGACTGGATCCGGTGAGGTGCCCAGAGCAAGGATCTTGGTCTTCTTGACCTCGTCGAGATAGTCTTCCAGGCCTTTCATCATGCCGTAAAAACCGACTTCAGCCGTGTTGGGGATGTAGGAGAAGACCGTGTTGCGCAGGTCCTTGTCAATGGACTCCAGGATCGAGGGGCACAATAACCTGCCGAGGTGCTGGCGCTCGCGGTAGATGTCGCGGTCGCTGCCTCGGGAAAAGTAGATCCTTTCAAAGGAGCAGGATTTGCGTTCAAGGGGTTCGCGTACCTGCTCTTCCGTGACTTTGCCGTTCTTCTTGATGATGAGCGCATGACCGGGCTTGATCTCCTGTACGCGATCTATAGGAACGTTGAAAGCAGTCTGTATCTGCGGTCGCTCGGAGGTGACCACCACCACTTCGTCGTCGGCATAGTACCAGGCCGGACGGATGCCCGATGGGTCCCGAAGGACAAAAGCATCGCCGTGGCCGATCAGACCGGCCATGACATAGCCGCCGTCCCAGTACTTGGAAGAACGGCGAAGGATGTTGGCGATGTTGAGTTCGGAGGCGATGAAAGGACTGATCTCTTTCTTCGAAAAGCCTTCTTGCTTGTATTGGTAGTAGATGAGGTCGTTCTCTTCATCCAGCCAATGACCGATGTTCTCCATCACGGTCACCGTATCCGCTTTTTCACGGGGATGCTGTCCGATGTCTACCAGGTCCTGGAAGAGTTCCTCGACATTCGTCAGGTTGAAATTCCCCGCAACAACCAGGTTGCGGGTCATCCAGTTGTTCTGGCGCAGGAAAGGATGGCAGCTCTCGATGGTGTTTCCACCGTAGGTGCCGTAACGCAAATGGCCCATCAGCAGTTCACCGGCGAAGTCCGTGTTCCGCTTCAGCCAGGTGATGTCTTTCAGTTTTTCCGGATCCGTTTTCGAAAGTTGACGGAATGGCTTGTTGACCGTGTCGAAAATTGCGGCGATCGCATTTTTGTCGACTGATCTGTGTCGGCTGATGTACTTCTCGCCGGGAGCCATGTCGAACTTGATGCAGGCCACACCTGCCCCGTCCTGGCCTCGGTTGTGCTGTTTCTCCATGAGCAAAGACAGTTTGTTCAGGCCGTAAAGAGCCGTACCGTATTTGTCCCGG
>JAULUX010000206.1:0-4496 GCA_032111385.1 Bacteroidia bacterium | reverse complement strand
AAATGTAATTTGAACTTCAGCCACCTTTCTGGGAGACGAGGCCATAACCTTGATGATGTCCATCCGGGTACCCCGGATATCCCAACCGTGATTCCGCGCTGATATCCCCATTATGGTCAACATACAGCTACCCAGGGCCGTACACAAAAGGTCGGTAGGAGAAAACGCCTCTCCCCTTCCCTGGTTATCGACCGGAGCATCTGTTAAGATCCGGCTCCCGGAAGC
This sequence comes from Bacteroidia bacterium, assembly GCA_032111385.1. Taxonomy (GTDB): domain Bacteria; phylum Bacteroidota; class Bacteroidia; order AKYH767-A; family OLB10; genus JAJTFW01. Next base: position 4,271 of record JAULUX010000206.1, on the reverse strand, counting down.
TACGTGTTCCGCTTCAGTCCTCAATTCGCCAGAATATACTGTTTTGATTGTCGCCATTGAACGAAGGTAATCAAGGACACTTTGACCTGAAGCCTGAATTCGGTTTATCTTTGTTTGAAATGAAGAGGGTATTTCTGTTTCTGACCGCCTTGTTTACGCTCATCTTGGGCCGAACATCGTACGCACAAACGAATCCCAACGAATACGTGGAAGAAAAGCCGGTTTTGATGAAAAACGAAGCCACCGGCGGCTTGAATTTCCATACCGGCGGATGGGGCATTCAATTCAGGCGTTCGCTAAACCGAACAGTCAAGAAAAAGCAGATGTTCGAAGCGGATTTTGTGGGTATGAAGCACCCCAAGGAGGTGAAGTCCGTCAACCAGGCTTTTGACCGAGCCCGTTCGTTCGTTTATGGAAAAGAGAACGGCTTAAGCATATTGCGTGCAGGCGCCGGCCAGCAGCGGGTCATCTATAGCAAATCTGAAAGAACCGGTGTTGAAGTCCGATTCCTTTACTCAGGAGGGTTGTCGTTGGGCATACTGAAGCCGGTTTATCTGAACATCTTGAAGCCGACCGGGAACTTCGGTGAATTCGAGCTTGTGGTGGAAAAATACGATCCCGAGGTTCATTACATCGATGATATCTACGGTCGTGCGCCTTTCACCGAGGGATTCGGAGAAATCGGATTTCGTCCGGGGGCATATGCCCGTATAGGTTTCAATTTCGAGTATGCCCCGATTTTCGATGATGTGAAGGCGCTTGAGGTCGGTGCTATCATTGACGCCTATCCCCAAGAGATTCCCATCATGGCACTAACCGAAAACAATCGTTTCTTTCTTTCGTTCTATATCACGATCATGTATGGTCGAAAATGGTGAATCAACTATCAAAGGTCCGTCGATGAGTGCTGCAGAAAATCAAACCGTTTCAACCACCGGCAAACCCCGCAAACCCGATTGGCTCAAGGTAAAATTACCGGTTGGTGAAGAGTACCGCAAGGTGCGGGAATTGGTCACGGTGAACCGCCTGCATACCATCTGCTCAAGTGGTAATTGTCCGAACATGGGTGAATGCTGGGGCGCAGGCACCGCCACATTCATGATTCTCGGGAACATCTGTACGCGTTCTTGCGGTTTCTGTTCTGTAGCCACCGGCCGCCCACTGGCCGTTGATGCTGCCGAGCCAGAACGTGTCGCCGAATCCGTTAAATTGATGGGGGTCAAGCATTGCGTCATCACTTCTGTCGACCGCGATGATTTGAAAGACGGTGGTTCGCTCATTTGGGTTGAAACCATCCGTGCCATCCGCAAAGCAAGTCCAGGCACCACGCTTGAAACACTCGTACCCGACTTTCAGGGAAAATGGGAGAACCTACAACGATTGATCGATGAGCGACCCGAAGTGCTTTCTCACAACATCGAAACCGTTCGTCGCCTGACCAGACGCGTCCGCATACAAGCCAAATACGACCGTTCTCTGGAAGCCTTAAGACGTGTCAGCGACGCCGGCCTCCGTTCAAAGTCCGGCATCATGCTCGGTCTTGGAGAACAGGAAGATGAGGTACTCGAATCGATGCGTGACCTACGTTCCGCAGGCGTACAGATCCTGACATTAGGTCAATATCTCCAACCTACCCGCTCGCATCTGCCGGTTGCCGAATACATCCATCCCGACGCATTTGCGCGTTACAAAGTCATCGGCAAGGAAATGGGATTCAGGTATGTGGAAAGCGGCCCACTGGTGCGTTCGTCCTACCACGCAGAACGCCACCTCGAAGACTGACGCAACCTTGTCGTTATTCCGCCAGCAGCTTCACGATCTTGTCATGCATCTGCGGCTCTCCTTTCAACACGTAATGTTCCGCGCCGCTTCGAATGGTCTGCATGGCCAAAGCGTAACTTTCCTGTCCTGAAAGCAAAATAACCCGGGTCGTGGGAAAATGTTTCTTCACATATTCCAGGATGTGAAGGCCGTTGGCGGCATCGGGAACGGCGGAATTTAGATTATAGTCAAGTACAATTGCATCAGGCCGCACTGCATCCAGACGCTGAATGCATTCTTCTCCGGTGCGAAACTTGTACACTTTGTGACTGGTTGCTGATTCGAGGTGATCGGCCATCGCCTCGAGTTGCATCGGCTCATCGTCTACGACGAACACTTTCATCGACCGGGAGTTTTTCATTTCCATGGGTATTGTGAATCGTGAAGATAGCAAAGCCACCGCAGAACACCGTCACCAGAGCAATTTCCTATCTTCGCAATACACCTTTTCATCACCCATTCATTGACTATGATTCGCATTGCCATCAACGGATTCGGCCGCATCGGAAGGACTTTCCTCCGCCAGGCTAATACAAAGCCGGGAATCGAAATTGTCGCCATCAACGACTTAACTGATACAACCACGCTGGCCCACCTGTTGAAATACGACTCCATTCACCGTCGTTTTCCGGAGGAGGTGACAGCAGGTGCCAATCGCCTTCATGTCGGCAAAATGGATATCCCCGTTTTCTCAGAAAAAGATCCGAGTGCCCTGCCGTGGGAAAAACTGGGAGTCGACATCGTCATTGAATCGACCGGACGCTACACCGATCCGGAACTAGCCGCGCTGCATTTGACTGCAGGTGCGAAGCGGGTGATCATTTCAGCCCCGGCCAAGGGGAATACGCGCACCGTTGTGATTGGTGTGAATGAAAACCTGATCACCGCAGAAGACAAGGTCATTTCCAATGCCTCCTGTACTACCAACAATGCGGCACCTATGATCCAGTTGTTGGACGAAGCCTTCGGCATAGAGGCTGCCTATGTCACTACTGTTCACGCTTACACAGGCGACCAGAACCTACACGATGCTCCTCACAAAGACCTGAGAAGGGCGAGGGCTGCTGCTCAATCCATCATTCCTACTACCACAGGAGCTGCCAAGGCTATATCTGATGTCTTTCCACATCTCAAAGGGAAAATCGGAGGAGCAGGCATCCGTGTCCCGGTCATCAACGGGTCAATGACCGATATCACCTGCACGGTCAGTCGTAAAGCCACCTTTGAAGATGTGAACCATTTGTTTAAAAACGCGTCCAAAGGTGAATTGAAAGGGATTCTTGAATACACGGAGGATCCAATCGTATCAACCGACATCATCGGCAATACGAACAGTTGCATTTTTGACGCTCAGCTCACCTCGGTACTCAATCACGGACACATGGTGAAGGTGGTCGGCTGGTACGACAACGAGTGTGGATACTCGGCCCGGTTAGTCGACTTGTGTCATTTGCTCCAAAACAAATAATCTGCAGCACCAATTCATCTATCCTATACCATGAAACACCTTTACCTGCTTGCATTTGCACTGATGTCGATGCTGTCAGTCCATGCCCAATTCGACACCACAAGCACGCTGTATGATTTTGAATCATTACCCAACGGCAATCTGAACGGACAGGACAACTGGCAGACGACTTCCTACAACACGAGTGTGGACTGGCGCATAGCCGATACACTCTTTGCCAATGTCGGCAAAGGAATCTTCTTCAACCAGGTCGGACCAAGTGTCGGAGCGAGTGCATCCCGGGCATTCGACACCACCTTCCCCGGTGCTGTGTTCGACAACACTTTATCCGTATACGTTTTTCAGTTCGACCTCGTCAGAAATTACTGGGGCGTAGACGTGGGCATTTCAGCAGATCTCAACAACGACGGAAAAACGATTAAAACAGATGCTTTGGAGAAGGCGCTTATCTTCCGCTCGAGCAGTCTGAACGGCGAATCGATCACTGTACCTAACGGCACAGTCTATACCCTTGGCAACAACCTGAGCAACAATGCCTGGTTCAGCGTCCGTATCACCATACGACCATTCACCGGAAATTTCGGAGGGACTGTAGATGTGGAATACCAACCGGTATTCGCTCCTACCTGGACCAGTCTCGCCAGCGGACTCCCTCTGTATGCCGACTCTCTATCGACCACTAAGACCAACATTACCCGTTGGGATACGTTTTATCTGCATTCGGAAGGTGCCACAGGAAAAGTTGACGAGCTTCGTTTCACAAAAATCAGTCCGCAGCAAACAACGGGGTTACAGACCATATCTTTTACTGATTTAATGATATACCATTCACAAGGCCATTTCATCATCCGTTCGGATTCCCAAATCCTTTATGAACATGTCCAGATTTTCGATTCACTGGGTAAACTGATTGAATCACATCCGGGTGGAAATTGCAGCCGAATTCCAACGACCAGCCTCATTAAAGGGAATTATTTCGTCC
>JAULUX010000205.1:0-15025 GCA_032111385.1 Bacteroidia bacterium | reverse complement strand
ATGACATGCCCGACCTTGAGGTGATGAAGATCTGTGCGGTTCGAACTTGCCCTGCCGATGCAGTTCACCAGATCAAATCCATCTGCCAGTACGTCTCCCCATTAAAAGGAGGAGAAGGTTGCGTAAGGGATGTGATCGAACAGGTGCTCACCCTTCGCGGAGAGTGGTCCTGAAACCTTTCATAAGACCGAAAAAACATGACTTTCCTGAAACTGATCCGGTGGCCCAACCTTCTACTGCTTGGGCTACTTCAATACCTGATCCGCTACGCCATGGCGGAACCAATCCTGGATGCAAACGAACAAGGACTCCTGCTCACTCACACCGAATTCGCCTTGCTGGTGATCTCGTGCCTGCTTATAACGGCAGGTGGATACGTAATCAATGACATTGAAGACGAATCGATCGATCGGGCCAATAAACCGGAAAAGGTCATTGTCGGGCGGCTGATCAGCAAAGACAGCGCCTTCAACGCATACCTGCTGCTGACGTTCACCGGAATAGTGATCGGATTCTACCTGACTTTCGTCAAAGAATACGCCCATATCGGACTGATCGAACTCGTAGCGGCCGGACTTCTCTACTTCTACTCAACGTCCTACAAGTGCATACCTGTGGTCGGCAACCTGATCGTATCGGGATTGTCGGCCTTCGCCGTCTTTCTTGTCGTGATGCCCGAACCGCTGGCCCGTATGAACAGCGGTGTAATGGCACTAACGGGTATCTATATGGGATTCATCTTTTTCGTCACTCTTGTCAGAGAACTGGTGAAAGACGCCGAGGACATGGATGGCGACTTGAAACAGGACTGCCAGACACTTGCAGGAGCCATCGGCTTAAAGCCGACGAAATGGATCAGCATACTTCTGACTGCAGCAATTCTCGGTTCATTGACATACATGCAGTTCATTACCGAACAGTGGCAGAGTCTCACGCCATTCCTATACGTAACCTGCTTCATCGACATTCCGCTGATTTGGATCATATACAAAATGTGGAAAGCAGAGGAGAATAAAGACTTTCATCATATCAGCAACTTGCTCAAATTCCTTATGTTTGCAGGAACTTTTTCGCTGGCAGTTTTTTACGCCAGCATCCTCTAGAACTATGCAAGCCAACCCACTCGCAGAAAAACTCAAAGGCACCCGCCTGATACTCGGAAGCAACTCTCCTCGCCGCCAGGAATTGCTTCGCTCAATCGGCCTTGATTTCGAAATCATCACCAAGGATGTTGACGAAACTTATCCGGAACAATTCCGTCGCGAGGACATCTCCATGTTCCTTGCCCGGAAGAAAGCCATGGCCTTCAAGCCCGAACTGGCCGAGGGAGGGATCGTCATCACTGCGGACACGATCGTCGCGGTTGACGAACTCATTCTTGGAAAACCTACAGACCTTCAGGATGCCGAGCGCATGCTAAAGCTCCTTTCGGGAAGAAAGCATTCGGTAATCACCGGCGTTTGCCTGATGTCCGCCCGCAAATCAGAATCTTTCTTTGTCAAAACCGAGGTCTCCTTCAAGAACCTACGCGAATCCGAAATCCGGTATTACCTCGAAACGGAACCTCCTTTGGACAAAGCCGGCGCGTATGGCATACAAGACTGGATCGGTAAAACAGGGATCGAGTACATCCTTGGATCCTACTATAACGTTGTCGGACTACCGACCAAGGAGCTTTACGAAAACCTGATGCGTTTCTAAATGCGCAGGGCCTATCTCCTCATGCATGTAGCCATCGTGCTATGGGGATTGACGGCCATCCTGGGCAAACTGATCTCCCTTGACGAAGGGCTTCTGGTGTGGTACAGGATGCTGTTCAGCGCACTGGCTACCGGAATCTATCTTCTTTTCAGCGGAGGCATCAAAGGAATCGGGAAGAAAGGCTTGATGCACCTTGGAGGAATCGGATTCCTGATCACCCTCCACTGGATCACTTTTTACGGAGCGATCAAAGCCTCCAATGTTTCCATCGCCATCTCCTGTTTTTCCAGTGTTGCCGTATTCACCGCCATCCTTGAACCGCTATTTTCAGGAACCCGACCCAAGGTCAGGGAACTTCTCCTAGGCGTTGCCGTTACTACCGGCATATTTTTCATCTTTTCGGATTCAGAAATCAGGGTTAAAGGCATCGTACTCTCGCTGGTGAGTGCGCTGCTGGCATCCTTGTTCACCATTTTCAATCAACGGATCAGCGGTAAGTACGCTGCGGGGCAAATCGCCTTTTTCGAATTGGGAACCGGATTCCTCATCCTGAGCGCTGTCCTGCCCTTGTGGTTCAGCATCAACGGATCGAGCTTCGCTTTACCGGGTGCTCACGACTTGATCTACCTGCTTATCCTAAGTGTCTTTTGCACGACGGTCGCATTCACTATTTCTCTGATAGCGCTGCAAAAAATCGATGCGTTCACCATGAACCTGAACGTGAATCTGGAGCCACTTTACAGCATCATCCTGGCCGTCCTCTTATTTCAGGAACACGAGGAGCTTGGACCGGGATTTTACATCGGGAGCGCCCTGATTCTTTGCGCTGTCACTGTTCACGGCTTTATCAAGCTAAGAGCAAAAAAAGCCGTTTGACGAATTGCACTTCAAAGCGCTTATCTCACCTTTTTGCCTTTGGCCACTTTGTCGTTTATACGCAGTCGCTTGATGCTTTTCATCTTGAACATCAAAATGGCCTGATCACTCCCCCGGTTGGTGTACCAGGTTTTGCCGCCGTAATTGATCTTGCCACGGCCATCCTCCCAGCTAAATGCCTGCAGTGCATAATAACCGGTGCGATTCCTGGAACTTCCGAACACGAGGTAGTTTTCCGGACCATCTTCAAAAGCCACTTTCAATGTGGACTGATCAACAACCCCTTCTACGGCTCCCGGCGTGTTGGCACGAAACGAAATCTGATCCAATGATCTTCCACGCTCTATCACCAACGTACCCTGTTCAGTGGATTTCTTCGACGCGTCCTCCTCTCCCCTTCGTAGTGCTACAGGATCGGAGAGGTAGAACTGGATGCCTTTTATTTCTTCCGGCGTAAGCTTGTTTTGCTCACGGATCTGCTGTGTAAATGGAATCTTAGGCGAGCAGGATGCCAACAGTGCGAGTAGCGGAAGGAACAGGACAAATTTCATGGATGTTCTTTTGAGTCGATTGCGCTTCGGCAATTATCATTCCAAAACAATAAAATAAATATGAAAAAGGGGCTGAGAATAATCCCAGCCCCATCTGTTTCATGTCAATCTAAGAAGATGACTTACCGGATGACCATCCGCTGGGTTCCAATCACGGCCGAACCCTGACGAATAACAGCCATGTACATACCCTTGGACAATTCGGGCTTGTCCACCCGAACCGTATTCAAACCCTTGGCAACATTGAGTTCATTCAGGGAGGTCACCAATTTTCCGTCAAGGCCGAGCAAATCAATCTGCACAGGCGCGGTGGATTGCGTGAAGTAGAGCAATTGGAATACGCCGTTATTCGGGTTGGGCAAAATATTGACACCGTCCTCCACTGAAACTTCAACCAGTCCGGTTGAAGAGAAACCGACACGCAAGGAAATCGTCACATCGCTTTGGAAGATGTAAGGACCGAAATCCTCCGAAATACGGATACCCAGAATGTAGGGCTGTGACCTAACTTGTGAAGCATTCGGGTTCCATTGGAGGGTCGCAGTAGAAAAGCCTGCGGCACCGGTAACAGCCAAAGTTGCAGGATTGGTAGCCAGAGCGAAAGGTTCGCCTGCGCCTTGAACACGCAATTGCTGACCATCCTGGTCGGTTATGGACAATGCCAAGCTAAAACCGGTACCCGGAGCAAGATCATAGGATTTCGCGTTGAACGGAGGCAGATTGGCATTCACTGTAACAATTGCAGGACGGTTACCGCTCGGCACCACGATGAGCTGCATATCACGGGAGATCTCACCGATCTGTACACCGTTGCGGTATTCCTTTACACGAACGGAAACCTGGAAGTTGCCAACCGTATTCGGAAGGAAAGTGATTTCACCGGTAAGCGGATCCATGTTGAAAGGAACCAATGAATCGGAGGGCGGCAGGGTGTATCCCAACACCGGGATACCGCTGACGGACAATGGCACATCCAGTGACCAGGCGATGGAATCACCGTTGGCATCAAATGGCAGCGGGTTGTAATAGAACGGAACGTTCTCCTGGGCCACTACGATTGGAGGATTCAGGAATACGGGCGTTGAATTCGAAGAATCGATCTCGACCCTACTGTAGAAATGATGGCTCTCACTTCCCGGGTTGGTCATGTTCAGAATGGCCCAGTTCCGGCAACACTCCTCGTAGAACACATACCAATTCCCCGGATTTGGGAATGTGACAGTGTCCTGATAAATGTATTCCTGAACACCCGGTATGAGACTAACTACAAGAGTATCGTAGGGAATTGTCACATTGAAAGTGGCATTGGATACGGAATCGATAAAGGTCAAAAAAGCCTGAGGGGAGATGGGAATACCTGTCGTATCCCTGTAAGCTGTGTATTTCACCAGGTAATCCATGCCGGAAACATGCTGAACAGTAATTTGCCCTCCCATCATGTGGGTGGCGTCCGAAGTACCCCATTGGAGTAGGATAATGGATAAGATCAGTAGGATTTTTTTCATGCCCAAGGGGTGTTTGGTGGTCGGTTTAACCAGTTTAATCTTAACAATAGTAAGAAAAAAATCAGATGAAAAGCCTTTGGCATCGGCGAAATATCGAACAATCGCGTGAATTGCTTTTAAAGCTACCTTTACAATACGTCCTATTTTTCCTTCAACCAATCCAGGACTTACCATCCACATGAGGTCAAAGGCATTCATATTCATCTTACTTCTTTTTATAAAAACTCCCTTATTGGGTCAGGTACTTCTGCCCTATCAAACCGGGTTCGACGTCACACCAACCGGATGGACCGCTGCGACAGTTTCAGGAACCGCATGGGAGCTGGGAACTCCTACGGCAGCAGGAACACAAGGCGCTTATTCGGCCCCGAATTGCTGGGGTACCGACCTTGACTCCGGGTACCGTGCCAATTCATTGAGCTACCTGACCTCTCCATCATTTATTTTGACCAGCGCAGGTACACCTTATTTGCTATTCAGGCAGTTCCGGTATATGTCCGCCGGACTGGACGGGTTCCACCTCGAGCTATCGGTAAACGGACAGGGCTGGCTGCATCTCAACGCCATCAATCCGGGAGATACCGTCAATTGGTACAATTCTACATCCTTGTTTTCAACCGGACAGCCCGGATTCACGGGAGTCAGCTCAGGGGGATGGCAGTCATCTAGTATCCGTTTGCCTTTGTTGCAGGCCGGCGACTCTCTCCGCATTCGTTTCGTTTTCCGAAGCAACGGCTCATTCGGAAGCGCCCAGCCGGGGGTATTCATCGACGACTTTTCGTTGAGCGGCAATGTGCCCGCCACCATCGACATACGTCCCATTGTCTTGGTTTATCCCGGCAGCTATCTCCCCTCACCTCAAAACGCTCAGGTTCGGGTACTCATCCGAAACCAGTCCAGCCTGACCGTTGATTCGATCCGGATAGCCTATTCACTGGATGGTTCACTTTTTCAAAACCAGACGATTGTCTTCGGATTGGCCGCGGGAGCACAGGACACGTTCGCATTTGGCACTGTCTTTTTTTCAAACGGACCTCATACGTTAAGATTGGTCGCCTCAAAGTCCGGAGACATCAATCCAGGTAATGACACCATCCTGGCAAACGTCAACGTTTTGAGCACAGTGCCAATCCCTTATTTCAACGACTTCGAAACAGACACTTCGGGATGGTCGACAACGGCCTCCCCATTCACAGCCTGGGAATACGGGACACCGGCATACGGACAGACTACGGGAGCGTATTCCGGTCTTTCATGTTGGGACATCAATCTCAGCAGCGGTTACGGATCCGGTGCCAATGCCATCCTCCAAAGTCCGGCATTTGACTTCAGTCAGTCATCTAACCCATATATTTCTTTCGCCTTGAACTGCATTACCGAGGATAGTTGGGATGGGGTTCGTTTGGAATACTCAACGAATAACGGTTCCAGCTGGACTCTTTTGGGCGCATTAGGTGATCCACTCGCCGAAAACTGGTATACCGACAACCAGTTGAATTCATCTAACCTGCCCGCTTGGGAAGGCAATCTGTATCCGTGGTTCAAACCCAAATACCGTGTCCTTTTCCTGGCCGGAAATCCATCTGTCAGGTTCCGTTTCGTTTTCACCAGCGACGGCTCAATCAATTCGGATGGGGTCAGCATCGATGACTTTGAAATCGGCGAGCTACCACCCTATGATCTGAGTATTGATGAATTAGTTCTGAATGACTTCACTTATCCGACAGGAAGTAATTCGGGTCAGGTACGGCTTCTGATCCGCAACAATGGAACACAAACAGCGTCCGGATTTTCATTGGGTTACAAACTCAACGGGGTCCAGGTCGTCAACCAGTTCTTTCCGGGCTCGTTGCCACCGTTCACCAGCACGGTTTATTTCCTACCTGGAACAACCATCCAGCAAGGCATTCAGGATTTTTGCGGATTTGTAAACTGGACTCCCGACACGAATCAATCGAACGACCAGTACTGCACCACCGGGGCAGGTGTACCGACTGACACCTTGACCTATTTCAACAATTTTGATTCCGGTCCGGATGGCTGGGTTCAGCGGAGCAAAAGCTCATCCGCACTCCCCACTCAGTGGGAATTGGGCACTCCGCAGTATGGCCTCACCAACTCGGCATACTCCATGCCTGCTGCATGGGATATCAATCTTGGAACCCCTTACTCGGCTCCTGCGACGTCAGAATTATACAGCCCCTTTTTCGATCTGACAGGCACCCTTCACCCTGCCCTCTCTTTTTGGCAAAACAGGAATCTTTATTTGAGCAACCGAGACGGGTTTAGAATCGACTACCGGTTTAACCAGGACACAACCTGGAACGTCTTGGGCACCTATTTCGATCCGGTAGGCACGAATTGGTATGACATCAGCTCCCTTTACGGCACCCCACAACCCGGCTGGACCGGTAATTCAGGAGGTTGGGTCAACTGTACCTATCCACTGGATTCAATTACTCCGGGATCCGGCACGATTCAGTTCCGTTTTGTTTTCATCTCTACACTCGGAGGATTGGATGGGGTCAGCATAGACGACTTTACTCTAAGTACCGTTTACGAATACGACGCTGCTTTAACCGCCACCCTTTCTCCCCAGGGAGTACTCTTATCCGGCGCCCAGGTTCCTTACACAGTACGATTGACGAACAAAGGAAGTCAACCGATCACTTCTCTCAACATCAACTACCGTATCAACGGCGGATCGGTCAACACAACAACCTGGTCGGGATTTCTCTTGCCCGACTCCTCCACGCTTGTCACCCTTGGTCAGGCAAACGTCCAAACGGGTTCCAATACGACCATCGCCTGGGTTTCCTGGCCTTCAGACCAATTCCTCTTCAACGACACCACCTCTTCGAATTTCAGCGGCTTACCCACCAATCCTCTACCCTACAGTGAAGACTTCGAGACAGGCAATGGCTTTTGGTACAACTCATTCAACACGCCGAGCACGGTATGGGAATATGGAACGCCGACCCTGGCCCCCCTCAATACCGCTCATTCCGGGAGCATGTGCTGGGATGTGAACCTGAACACGCCCTACGGGAACCTGGCTTATGCGGCACTGGAATCTCCGCCCTTCTCCATTGCAGGGAGTCCTGAAGTATTCATCAGCTTCTGGATCAATTACCGCACGGAATCCGGCATGGACGGTGCTTTTGTCCAATACAGCACGGACGGGGTCAACTGGCAATTGTTGGGAGAAATAAACGACACGCTCGCTACCAATTGGTACACCGGCTCGTTGTATGGAGGGCGGATCGGCTGGAGTGGGATCGGAAACGGCTGGACCCGCTCCACCTACCGGTTCAAACCAACGCCCGGAACCAATGCGTTTCGCTTGCGGTTCATCTTCCTGAGCGACCCGAGCCTGGTGGATGCCGGATTTTCACTGGACGACATTCAACTGGTTCTATCCACCGGAGTACAGGATGAACTTGAAACCGGACCGGATAACCTTCTCGTCTATCCGAATCCTTCAGCAGGCCTCGTTCATATCGAGGCCCAAAACACCAACGAAAGGCTTCTCACCGTAAAAATTGTGGATGCACGCGGGGCTGAACAATCCGATTGGACTTCAATCAATGATTCAAACGGTATTCATTTGAACGTATCCCGCTTACCAAGCGGTTTATACTGGCTGATCGTCCAAACCAAGGAGGGCTCTATGAAAAGAAAGCCGCTGATCATCCTGAAAGAGGAATAAAAAGGGCATAAAAAAACCCGCCTAAAGACGGGTTCAGTGTCGTGCCCAGGGAGAGACTCGAACTCTCAAGGTAGTTACACCAACGGCTTCTGAGACCGCAACGTTTACCAATTTCGCCACCTGGGCAATAAAACACTTTTAAAAGAACTTGTGCCCAGGACGAGATTCGAACTCGTACGCCTGTTGGCGCCACCCCCTCAAGATGGTGCGTCTACCAATTTCGCCACCTGGGCAGGGGTATGAAAACTAACGTGAACCGAAGTTTTCAAAAGGGGATGCAAATATACGGTTAAAGTTGAATTGGAGAAACGACCAATTCACTTGCATCAAATCAGTCGCCGACAACAACAAGGCGGGATGTTCCTTCGTAGACGCCGTCATTCGCCTTCACGATATAAGCACCCGGAATGATTTGCAAATCAGACAATTTGATTTTAATACTTGCATCATTGAACAGCTTATGCCTCGAAACCAATTTTCCCTGGAGGGAATAGAATTCCAGCTCCAGTGAGCGGGATGACCCCTGCGGCCAGTCCAAAGTGACCTCATCACTGACAGAAATGGGGTTCGGGTACAAACGCAAAGGCGTGGATTTGAGCCCGCTTTCGGGCAAGGAGGCAAACACCCTCAGGCTGTCGCGGTATTTGATCAGAGAAACGGTTTCTACCCCTTGAAGGTTGGTAGTGGTATTGATCTGAAGCACCGGAATATCCTGACTGTTTGCCAGCCACTTGTACTCCTTGGTAAGCGCACGGGGCAGGTTAAAGCCGAATCCCAGTGTATCAAGGTAAAGGGAATCCTCGCCTGTAAGCGTAGAGACAATGCGCAATGCGGAAAAAGTACCGTAGGGTGTGATCACCGAGCCCCAGCCGTCGACGTTGTTGATCCTGCGCTGGTTCCCTGAAGCGGAGCCTTGACCGGGAATGCTGATGGCATAATCACTGTCGGAGGTATCCTGATCGCCGAAATTGAGCGGAAAAAGGTAGATGTCGTCATCGTTGGTGTAGGGAACAGGAACTGGAAGGCTATTCACCTCGGCACCGAATCCTTTCTGCCTGTATGAGGCTGTACCCTTATTGTAGAAACTGAATCCGTTGGCAACCGGAAGAAACCCGATGCTGCTCAACTGGATCCCCCTTGCCGCCAGGTTTGAATTCAGTCCGAACGCAAAGAGGTAGGTGATAGGTGTAGAAGTCACTGAAAGGAAAGTATCCAGGCTTTGACCGACCGGCTGCAAAGAGGAAAAATCCCATGTTTGGTTTGGACCCGTCTGGGTAAGGTTAACCGCCGTGGTGTTCGATGCCGTACTGAAGCGGATAATATCGCCAGTGGAAGGCATATCGGCATTGGTAATGGTGATTTGTGCCTGGCTGTTAAAGCTGAAGAGCATCAAAATGATGCAAGGGAGGGAGATGTGCTTAATCATGGCTATTTTCCAATCCAAAAGTAAATGAAAAACTGCACGACCTCACTGTACCAAGAACAGGACGTTCATGGGGAATAATACAGAAAAGCCCCGCGAATGCAGGGCTTTTCTCAGAATCCTTTCGGAATTATGCCGTCACGGCAAGCTTCTCAAGTGTTTGCTTGATCGCGTCAAAGTTGGGGAGGTCACCTGCACTTTCAAGAACCTCGGCGTATTGAATGGTACCGTCGGTATCAATAATGAAAGCTGCCCGGCGAGCGACGCCTTTCAATCCAAGTACGAATTCTTCGTATTGTGCTTCAAAGGCAGCGCACATGGTCTTGTTGAAATCTGAAGCGAGGGTGAAATTGTAGCCCTGTTCTTCTTTGAATTTCGCTAATGCAAAAGGGGTATCAGTGGATACACCAACAACATTTGCATTCAACTGCTGGTACTGTGCGAACTCATCGCGCACCATGCACATTTCCTTGGTACATACGCCCGTGAAAGCGGCTGGAAAGAAAAGGATCAGTGTCCGTTTTCCGGCGATGGTTTCATTGTTAAAGGGTTGCTTTTCAGAATCAACGACTGAAAAAGCTGGGGCTTTGGATCCGATGGTCAACATGTATAGTTTTTTTTGAGAGTGCAAATTTAGGGTTAAAACACCCTCGAATGCTAAAAAGTTTAAACAGACGGAAGTCAGGCTGATCGGGTAGGATCACAATCCTTCCGCCTTGGCCCGGTTCCAATAAACATCCATTTCGGGAAGGGTCATTTCTGAAAACTTAAGTCCCTTTTCGCGCAAGCGGTCTTCCATAAACCGGAACCGGCGAATGAACTTGCGGTTGGTTTTTTCCAAAGCGTCCTCCGGATTCACCCCCAGAAAACGGGCATAATTCACCATTGCAAAAAGCACATCTCCGAATTCTTCTTCCACCTTTTCTTGCCGACCGTCGACGATCTCCTTCCGCAGTTCTGAGATCTCCTCCTCCACTTTTTCCCAAACTTGCTCCTTTTTCTCCCAATCGAAACCGGAGGCTTTGGCTTTGTCCTGAATTCTTAAGGCCTTGACCATGGCAGGCAGCGAAACGGGAACACCCTCGAGAACCGAGGTTTTTCCCTCCTTCAATTTCAGTTTCTCCCAATTTCGACTCACCTCGGCCTCGTCGGCCACCTGGACATCCCCATAGATGTGCGGATGACGATGGATTATCTTTTCACAAAGGCTATCGATCACCCCTTTGATATCAAACGAACCGGTCTCCGATGCGATTTTCGCATAGAAAACGATATGGAGCAGGATATCCCCAAGTTCTTTTTTGACTTCATCCCGATTGTCTTCCAGAACAGCATCGGCAAGCTCATACACCTCTTCGATGGTCAGATGACGAAGTGATTGCATGGTCTGTTTGCGATCCCAGGGGCACTTCTCACGCAGCTCGTCCATGATCGTGAGTAAACGACCAAAGGCATTTTGTTTGTCTTCCATCGATGTCATGCTTCAAAAATAAACAAAGCCGCGCCAGGCCGATTGCGTAATTTCGCACCTCACAAAACTTCAAGGTGCGCAATCCCGGACTAGTATTAGTCGCTTTATTCGTCATAATCTGGACCGATTCTTATTCATCGTTCCCGGAAAAAAGTCCCGGGTCGGATCGTGAATGGGATGCCGGTGTGCAAACCCATGCCGGGTTTCTCATGGCACATCGTCCGGTGATCGCTCATTTGCAACAGCAACATTCGAATGCTATCCAGTGCTATCTTCTCAAAAAAATGGACGGCTCCAAATCCTGGCAATCAGATTACGGCCTCCCCTACATCGGACTTTCGTACCGCATGACTGATTTCGGAAACCGCGAAGAAATCGGACTTGGTCATTCGGTGGTGATGATGGCACGCTTCCCCCTTTTCCCGCAGGCCAAAAAATGGCAATCATCGATTGATTTTGGCTACGGACTTGGATTCATCGAACGTCCCTTCGATGTGGAATCCAACTACAAGAACCTCGCTTCCGGATCCGTTGTCAACGCGGCATTTTCCCTTGCAATGACCACCTCCTACCCATTGAATCCTCATTTGCGGATACGCGGAGGAATTGACTTCCTTCATTTTTCCAATGGAGCGGCACGAATGCCCAATCTGGGCCTGAACGTTCCCGGCTTGCTCATTGGGCTCAATTACCGATTCGATTTTCAAAGCCGGACCGATCCCAACCGATTTGAGGAAAACAAAAGCCCAACAACAGGAACCTCCCCCTACAAACGCACCCGCGCCTATGCAGCATACGGCATAAAAGAGATCTATCCACCGAACGATGGCGCCTATTCGGTTTACATGCTGAATGCCCAGCACCACCGGACAGCCGGAAAGAAAGGACTTTTTGGAGGAGGTTTGGACATGATCTACGACACGTCACTTCCCACCAAGTTGAGCAGAGAGAGCGGAAATCCAAAGAACAACGATCCCGGCGCTTTCATACGGGGGGGAGCCTTCGGATCGGCCGGCCTACAAATGGGTCCCTGGAGCGCCTATCTACAGGTCGGAGCTTACCTGATCAACCCCGTCAAAAGTGATGGGGATGTCTACAACCGACTAGCCCTTCACTATCAATTCAAAAAGGGACTATTTCTTTGCATGAATCTGAAAAGTCATTTCGGGAAAGCCGATTACATGGAATGGGGAGCAGGGTATTCATTTTAACAACAATCATTCGAGCAACGATTCTGACCTGCCTGATACTCGCAGGCCAGTCCTGCTCCGACGTGGACGACTGTTTCACGGCTAACGGTGACGATGAACAAGAATACCGGCAACCCGGTGTCTTTGACCGAATCTACCTGACGGACAACATCGACCTGAGAATCCATCGATCCCCCACGCACCGCCTGACCCTGAACGGAGGAAAAAACCTGCTTCCCCAGGTCGAAACCCGAATTGAAAACGGAACGCTAAGGATTCTGAACAACAACCGATGCAACTGGACGAGGAGTTTCAAGAAGCGGATCACCATCGACATCTACACACCTGCCCTCAACGGTATTTACGTTGAAGACGCCATTGGCAACATCACTACACCGGACACCATTTATGCGGGGGAGTTCAGGCTGGACAGTTTCAGCAGTATGGGAACATACGATTTGATCCTGAACTGTACGACAGCGACTTTAGCCCTTCACAACGGGGCTGCGGATCTTCGTGTATCGGGCACGACACAAGTTCAATATGGCTACACTGCAGGATATGGCAATTTCGACGCCGGAACGTTGAAAACCTCTTTCGCGTTTATCACCAATAAAGGCACCAACAGACTCACCGTGAACCCTGTCAACCTGCTGGATGCACGAATCGAAGGAGCCGGAGACATCTACTACAGGGGCCAACCCGACAGCATCTATTCACAAATCACAGGCACAGGAAAGCTTATTAATCTCTAATCGTGTTCGTACTACAAAACATCCAATTCGAATTCGGCGCGCGCATTCTCTTCAGCGAACTCAACTGGCACATCCGACCCAAGGAAAAAACAGGTTTGATCGGTGCGAACGGAACCGGCAAATCAACACTTCTTCGCATCATCAGCGGCGATTACACTCCTACTTCCGGCGATATTTCGCGCAGGAACGGATTGGTTATCGGCTTCCTTAACCAGGACCTGCTGAGTTACATGAGCGACAAATCCATTCTGGAAGTCGCCATGGAAGCTTTCGAGCGAGCGAACGTACTTCATCACCAGATCCATGAAGTGCTTATTCAGCTGGAAACCGACCAAAGCGAAGAAGTCCTAAACCGACTTCATCGACTGCAAAGCGAATACGAGGCTTTGGATGGCTACAGCCTCCAGGCCAAGGCGGAATCAATCTTAGAGGGACTCGGCTTTCAGAGCGCCGACCTTGAAAGGCCCCTCAGCCAGTTCTCCGGAGGCTGGCGTATGCGGGTGATGCTGGCCAAAACCCTGCTCGTCAAGCCGGATCTTCTGCTCCTTGACGAGCCCACCAACCACCTGGATTTGCCGTCCATCCAGTGGCTCGAGGAGTATCTCCGGGACTATGAAGGTGCGGTAGTCATCGTATCGCACGACCGCTTTTTCCTTGACAAAGTCGTCAACCGGATCGCAGAACTTGAAAATCGCCAACTGACACTCTACAAAGGCAATTACTCCCACTACCTTGAGGAAAAAGCCGAACGCAGGGAACTTCAGCAGAACGCCTTCAAAAACCAGGAGAAATTCATCAAGGAACAGGAGCGATTCATCGAACGATTCCGCGCCAAAGCCTCCAAGGCTTCTGCCGTCCAAAGCCGGATAAAGGCACTCGAAAAGATGGACCGGGTGGATGCTGTCGATGGCCCGTCGGCCTCCATCAAGATCCGTTTTGCAGTTGACCGGCAGCCCGGCAAAGTCATCAGCAAGTTGCACATCCGCGACAAATCGTACGGCAGCCTTCATTTATTCAAGGACACCGAAGCGGAGGTTGTACGGGGAGACAAAATCGCTTTCATCGGCGCCAATGGAAAGGGGAAATCGACTCTACTTCGTATGATCACGGGCGGAGAACCATTCGACGGTGAAAGCGAGCCGGCGTATCAGGTCATTCCGGCGTTTTATGCCCAGCACCAGCTGGAGAGCCTACACCTCGACAACGATTGCCTTGAAGAATTGCGTTCTGCCGCGCCGGACGAATCCGACACCTACCTGCGTTCCCTCCTGGGTGCATTCCTTTTACAGGGAGATGATGTCTTCAAGAAGATCAAGGTGCTTTCCGGAGGAGAACGAGCACGCGTAGCACTTGCCAAAACGATTCTCGCCAAAGCCAACTTCCTGTTGCTGGACGAACCGACCAACCACCTTGACATTCAAAGTGTGAATGTGCTGGTCGAAGTACTTAACCGGTACGAAGGAACCTATATCGTCATCTCCCACGACCGTTATTTCCTGCAACGCATTGCCAACAAGATCTGGACCATCGAAGACCAACAGCTAAAATCCTATCCCGGGACCTACGAGGAGTTTGAGGTGAGCCGATCCACAGCCATCGCGCAGGCAAAGGCTGTAAAATCACCGGTCGAAAAGCCGGTTCCGGTCAAAGAAAAACCGGTTGAAAAGAAGACCAATGCAGCAGAATCCGCACCGAAGAAAAGCGACAAGAACAAGCACAAGATCGAACTCCAGGTCAAGCGCATCGAAGAACAGATTGAAGCGACCCGCAAACAAAGGGACCTGCTGGGGGATAAACTGAGCGATCCGGATCTTTATAAAGACAAAAGTGTATTCCTGCCCTTG
>JAULUX010000204.1:0-11352 GCA_032111385.1 Bacteroidia bacterium | reverse complement strand
GAAAAGCTTCAGAACTTCTCCCTTTTCGCAGGAAGGTTCGGTTACAAGGTGAACACCAAAAGTGAAAAGGATTTGGCCCATTCGTTGAATAAGCTGATGCGCGATATCAAAGGAAAGCGCGAACAGAATGTGCTGGAACAACTCGCCATCCGCACGATGGCCAAGGCCATTTACACCACTGACAACATCGGTCACTACGGACTTGCCTTCGATTATTACACCCATTTCACTTCGCCCATCCGCCGCTATCCCGATGTGATCGTTCATCGCTTATTGGCGCATTACCTCGATGGAGGAAAGCCTGTTGATGCAGAAGCGGTAGAGGACGACTGCAAGCACAGCACCGAGATGGAGATCCGTGCCAGCGAGGCTGAGCGCGCTTCTGTCAAGTTCAAGCAGGTGCAATACCTCCTCGACCGCAAGGATGAAGTGTTCATCGGAATGATCTCCGGCGTTACCGAATGGGGATTGTATGTAGAGATCCCCGACAACAAATGCGAAGGGCTCATCCGCATCCGCGACCTGGCCGACGATTTCTACGAACTGAACCCGGAGGAGTACTCGTTGGTCGGACATCGTACCCGAAAAGTGTATCGGTTGGGCGACATGTTGCGTGTACGCTTGAAATCCGCCGATCTGATCAAGAAGCAGATCGATTTCATTCTTGAGGACGACACCCGCCGCTTCTCCACCCGGAAAGACGTGCCGCATGCTATCGAGCGCGGATCACGTAAACAACCGAAGCAGTCACGTCACAAGGGTGCAGGTAAAAAATCGCGACGGAGGTGAACTGACCAATATCATCGTCCATCCATTTAATTCTCAGTTGTTTTGTATGGATATTCAGTTTCCTTTGGATATCCCAAAAAAATGAGATTCAAGCTATTTCTATTCCTTCTCACCTTCGTCCTGGCTGATTTTCAACCTCTTTTCGGGCAGGAAGAGAAGATGTCATCGTTACAAGACACGGCCAAATGGCAAAAGGTCGTCTTGAAGGATGGATCGGAGTTCATCGGTCATATCGTTGAACAGGATTCGCAGGTAGTCGTTTTCCGTACATCTTCGGTCGACCGATTGGAAATCAAACGCAGCCAGATAGATCGGATAGAAGTTGTGGAGGAGTCCAGCATGAAAACCGGCCGGTACTGGTTTCCAAACCCGAATCCGACACGCTACCTGTTCGGGCCATCGGCCATCAACCTCAAGAAAGGGGAGGGGTATTACCAAAACACCTGGGTGCTGCTGAATTCTTTCAACGTGGGTGTGACGGATCACATTTCGGTGGGTGGAGGGTTTGAACTCATTTCCACTTTTGCCACATTGGGAAGTGACGAAGGCTGGCAACCGGTTTTTATCCTGACGCCCAAAGTCGGATTCAAGGTGAGGAATGATCTGCATCTGGGTGGAGGAGTTCTGTACCTGAATGTTCCGGAAATTGATTTCAATGAAAGCGGATCGGACAGGTCCGGCTTAGGCATAGCTTACGGAATCGGCACCTACGGTAGTTACGACCACAACATCACCCTCGGTGCAGGGTGGGGCTTCGTCCAGGAGCAGTGGGCAGACAGACCCATCCTCACCATCAGTGGGATGACGCGCATCTCGCGTAAAACCGCTCTTGTATCCGAAAACTGGATTCTCCCGGTTGACGGATACTATGGGATCTATTCCTACGGTATCCGGTTTTTTGGCGAGAAACTGGCCGTCGATCTGGGGTTCATCAACAACGCTGATATTTCCGATGGGATCTTCATCGGCATCCCCTGGATTGATTTCATGGTCAAGTTTTGAA
This sequence comes from Bacteroidia bacterium, assembly GCA_032111385.1. Lineage (GTDB taxonomy): Bacteria > Bacteroidota > Bacteroidia > AKYH767-A > OLB10 > JAJTFW01. The sequence continues at coordinate 9,560 of JAULUX010000204.1, read as the reverse complement.
AGTCGTAACTTAGTACCTCAACAATTTCTTCTCCATGAAATACATTCTTAGTACGGTTCTTCTGCTGTTGGTAACCGTTATGGCCAAAGCACAGGACACGTTAATGATGAAATCGGGTGAGCAGCGAACGGTCAAGATCACTGAGATCGGACTTGATGAGATCAAATACACCGTTTGGGGACTCGAGAGCAGCCCGGTTGTTGTGGTGGCCAAGAAAGAGGTGGACCGCATCGTATTTTCAAACGGCGAACAAATGCGAATTCAAATCGATCCGATGTCGGTGGAGAGTATGATGAGCCGATCCGTCGAAAAAGACCGGGTGATCAAGTTCGAGTTCTTTTCACCGTTAGGCAATAAGCTCACTTTCGGCTTTGAACATGTTTTGCGTCCGGGGTTCAACCTGGAATACAAATTGGGGATTATTGGTGCCGGATTCCGCGCAGACCGGCCGGCAGCGGGCGGAGCCTTTGTTAAGGCTGGAGCCAAGTTTTGGTCAGGCAAGGATTATTACGTTCGAGGTATGCGCATGTCACACCCCTTGCGAGGTGCTTACATCCGGCCGGAGATTGCATTCAGCCAATTCTGGCAGGAGCAGGAATATTACGCAGGACCATGGATGAACAGCCAAACGCGCCGCATCAACTATACCAACATCGGAGTGCAGATTTGCTTTGGTAAGCAGATTCTATTAGGAGATGTGATGACACTTGACTGGTATTTCGGTGTCGGATACGGTTACCAGGGCAGTGATGCTCCTGATTCGGTAAACGGCTTTGAGGACATTTCATGGGAGTGGGAATCCAATGCCTATAGTCATTTCTATGCAGGAAGGAGTTTTCCGCTGATTTTCAGCAGCGGGATGACGTTGGGCGTATTGTTTTGATGGGGGAATACACCCTTCAATTCACGCTCACAGAGTCCAGACAGGCCCTTCCCCAAATAACGCAGTTACTTTCCGGTATGGAGTGAAATCCCGGATTGCGTCCGATTCATTTTTACCGGCTTTGTCAATCCCGTCAAATCCGATTGAGCAGTCTTCTTTGGATTCAGTACGAAGAGTCCGGCAATAAAGAAAATGACCAAACCGGTGGTGATCAGCAGCCTTTCGCGATCAGCACGTAATTGGCCGGATATCTTTGGTTGCGAATCTGATAAACAGTTGGACGGTTTCACGATGGTCTCTGCCATTTTTAATCTTCGATTGAATTCCGACTTTATACGCATCAACGGGTGGAAGGTTACCCGTTTAGTGAATTGGGATTCAATTCGTTTTTCTACTTTAGAACCAACATTAGGTACTATGAACATCAACTTCCCCATCCTCCTCCTTGCAGCACTCGCCCCAATGGGTATCGGTTTCTTATGGTATGGCCCCTTGTTTGGCAAAGCCTGGATGGCCGAGTCGGGTATGACAATGGAAAAGGCCCGGTCGGCCAACATGGTGAAAACCATTGGACTTAGCTATCTTTTTTGCGTGATGGTGGCGTTCACGCTGCAGTTCATGGTGATACATCAATATTCCTTTTTTTCCATGGTGCAAAACGATGCAAGGCCTGAGGTAGCGGAATGGCTGAGGCAGTCAACAGCGCTTTTTGAAGGGAGTTTCCGCACATTCAAGCACGGAATGCTGCATGGATTTATGGCCGGAGTGACTTTCGCCCTGCCGCTCATCGGACTTCATGCCCTGTACGAACAACGTAGCGCCAAGTACATTTTCATCCATGCCGGGTACTGGATCATCAGCATGATGCTCATGGGTGGCGTGATCTGCCAGTGGGCGTGAGGAGCGGTTGTCGGTTGTCAGCGTAGCCCCGAACCGTGGCGAAGCCTATGGTTTGGGGTTGACGCGTGTCCTTGCCTAAAGCCATTCCCCGGAATTCTTACATTAGATAAGGAAAATGTGGGGGCACAGTAAACCATTCCCCCCCGTCTTACGTGATACCCATTGAAACAACATCCAAATCATCCCATAAACCCATGAAAAGATCGCTACTCCTTTCGCTGCTGGCCCTGGTCCTGCTGGCAAGCGGAAATCTGAATGCTCAAAACTGCTATTGGACCTACAGCCAGTCGCCGGGCTCGCCTGCTGTCATCTTCAACCTCACTTCCGGCTTTTCGACGCAAACAACGTATGCTTTCTGGAATTTCGGCAACGGGTCCTCCGGCTATTCAGCTTCTCAAGGGGCTGTAACGGCCATCTACACAAGCCCGGGAGTGTACGGCGCCTGTGTGAGCATCATCGACTCTCTGACAGGAAATACCTTGTGCAGCTATTGCGATACAGTCACGGTTTCAGTAACCACCAACAACTGCTCCTTCACAGGAAGCGCCGTACCAGGCACAAACACAGCGTGGACCTTCACCGGCAGTCCTGTTTTCAGCTCATCCTCCCTGCAATGGACATTCGGTGACGGCAGCGCCGGCACGGGGATCTCCCCCACACATACCTACAACAGCCCCGGCTCGTACGTGGTCTGCATGAGTGAGGTCAATCCCAACGGAACGACTGTCTGCTCCTATTGCGATAGTATCTATGTAAGTGGGACTGGCGGTTGCCAGGCCAATTTCACCTATGGGCAGCAGGGCAACACCTTCTCCTTCATTCCATCTGTAACCGGCGGACCTGTCAGTTCCTACCTCTGGAGTTTCGGAAATGGTATGACCAGCACCCTGCCTACTGTCACCTACTCGTATAATGCCCCCGGCACTTACGTCGTCTGTCTGACCATCGCCACGGCTTCGGGATGTGTTGATTCCGTATGCCAGGTCGTAACCGTTTCACAGTCGACCAACTGCCAGATCAGCATCATACCCGACACCAGCCAGGCGAATAGCTATTATTTCCAGACTACATCGAACGCGAGCATGCTCAATGTATTCAGCTGGAATTTTGGCGATGGAACCACAGGGACCGGATTTGCAACTTCACATGCTTACGCCAACCCAGGCACTTACAACGTATGTGTTACTGAAACAACTCCCAACGGAGTGGTGGTCTGCACCAACTGCACGACGCTAACAGTTAGTGGCGGAACCAACTGCAACTACACTTCTTCTGCAATACAGGGTGTTCCCGGTGGCATGTTGTTCACTACACCTTCGGTTCCCGGTGTGTTGTACAACTGGGATTTCGGCGACGGATCACCCACAGTTGTTTCTACAAGCAACAGTGTTTCCCATAACTTTTCCAATACAGGTTTTTACAGTGTCTGTCTCACGCTTACCCAGGCGGGTAACACCGTTTGCACCTATTGCGATTCAGTATACGTTCAGGGTGGAGCCAATTGCAACTTCAGCTGGACACAGGCTGGACCAGCCAATCCGCTTTCACTTCTTTTCGCCGGCCCATCCTATCCCAATGCCACCTACATTTGGAGCTGGGGAGACGGCACCACTTCGACGACAGTACAAGGACCTTCAATCATTCACACGTACGCACAAGCCGGCACCTACCAGGTCTGCCTCCAGATCACTTCGAATGGAGCTGTGGTCTGCACCTCGTGCATGATGGTGACCGTTGCGGGAGGAAGTCCCTCCTGCCAGGCGGATTTCGTTAGTGTAAGTGTGGGCTTGCAGGCTTATTTCATTGACCAGTCGACGGTTCCCGTGAATGCGCTTACCGCCTACTCCTGGACCTTCGGCGATGGAAATTCCAGTACGCTGCAATTCCCTAACCACCAGTACAGCGCTCCCGGCTGGTACAGTGTTTGCCTTTCGATCACCACTGGGAACTGTTCATCCACGCACTGCGATTCCATCTACATCGACACTGCCGTAGTCGTTCCGGTGAACTGCAACTCCTTCTTTGTCTTCACCCAGACCGCCCCTTACAACATCGTAGCGGTGAATCTGGCCAGTGGGGTCAACCTGTCCTTCAACTGGGACTTCGGCGACGGCACCACCTCCAGCGCCGCATACCCCAGTCATCAGTACGCCACTACCGGTTCGTATCTCCTGTGCCTGACCGTTAGCGATCCCACAGGTTGTACCGACACCTACTGCGACACGCTAACTGTCGATTCCACCGGCAACATCGTGTACCGCGGGGCATCAGCAGGATTTGTATTGAATGTCCTGGCGCCAAACCAGATCACCGGTGTTGAGGAGCCTGCATTCCAGGTTGGAGCATTGTATCCTGTCCCTGCGCGTGAACAATTGAACTTCAGCCTTGATGCAAATGCCGGCAACCGTTATACCTGTTTCATTCGAAGCATCGACGGTCGCCTGCAGATGTCCACGAACCTGAACAACGGTACGCACACCCTCGATATCGCTAACCTTGCCGCCGGAGTGTATCTCCTGGAGGTCAACGGACCCGACGGTAGCTTACAAACCAAGCGATTCATCAAGGAATAACCACAGGCCCGAATTGAAACAGGCCTATTCAACCTGAAAATAGCGGCTCATCCAACCGCTTCTACCGGCCGGCATGCAACCACCACGCGCACTGCTTGAAAACTGCCGGAACAATGACCGGAAAGCGCATCACGAACTCTACGTGATGTGCTTTCCGCTTTTGCATGCCATCTGCTCGCGGTATCACCGCAATGAGGAAGACCGTATGTCATCCCTCAATATGATTTTCCTGAAGCTGGTGCAGCAGATGGGCAAGTATCTCCCTCGGCATTCAGAAATCGCCTTTGAACAATGGCTTCGCAAAGTGGCGCTGAACCACATCATCGACGAGTTCAGGAAGCAAAAGCGCTACAGGGATCTCATTCGCCTTGACGAAGAAACTCCGGAGAGCGACCATCCGTTTGAAGAACGCGATGCATTGCCATTCGACCGCGAAGAGATCCATCAGGCCATCAATTCACTTCCCGATGGTAGTCGGACAGTGTTCAACCTCTTTGTTGTAGACGGTTACCGACACGAGGAGATCGCCGACATGCTGGGCATCAGTGTGGGTACCTCCAAAGCACATCTGTTCAAAGCCCGCAAGAAACTACAGGAAATGTTACAAAGGCAGAACGAAGGAAAAACTGCCTACTTAAAAACACTTTCATGAATCAAAACCTTCCACCCGTCCCTGACCCCGAGCAGTATTGGCCCCAGGCCGAACAACTGCTGGATGCACATTTCAGGCGCAAACGCCGCCGCCGTGCATTGCTGATCTTTCTTTTGCTGCTGGTAGCAGGCGGGTCATCTTTGCTTCTTCTTCGCACCGAAACACAGGAAAAGGGCACGCCCGCTTCCGTTGAATCCTCTTTCCAACAAAATAACGAGCCATCCAATCCATCATCTGCTACCGCGCCGATTGCCACAGTTAGTGACCAACGGGAATCCCGATCTGCAAATCAAAAAACAACAGCTTCTGAACCAAATACCAACGAACAGCAAAGCGCCCATGATGACCAACAGCGCAAGTCAATACAGCAAGTACGCAAGGTGTCAGATAAAACCTTTCAACAAAACGTAGAAAACACAACCGACGAGCAACTCACAATACGTCAACAGGGCTCAACGGACGAAGAACTGACTTATCCCGGCGAGACCACCGACCAGGGGTTCTCCAAGTTGTGTGAAGAGGAAATGCCTCTTCGCGAAAAACAAGATGAACTTCCTGTAGCGATCACTGCCGTTTCATTCGCCACAGAATCTCCGGCGGAAAACCAACCGGTGGGTGACAACCGTGATTCAACGACCATAGATGCGAAAAAGGACACAGCCGTCTCTTCAAATCTTTTACTGACGAAAGTGATTACACGCAGTGCGGTGAGCATCCTTTTCACTGCTGGTCCGATGCTGACATCAGCGCAACGCTCCGCCAACGGCTCGGATGCGTATTTAACACGTCGCGACAAGGAAGAAGTGGCTGATATCCTTCCTGATGCGGCTCTGCAGTTATCTGTTTCGAAAGGCCGCTGGGACCTGCGGGCCGGAATCGGCATGAGTGTTTGGGGAGAAACCTTGAACTACAGTCCCTACAGTGTTGGAGATTACACCTCCACTCGCAGCGTATGGCAACCGTATTCGTACACCGTTACCGATACCGACAGCGCTTACATCTACGGCATGTTATTCTATCAGACCAGCAATGCGGTAGTAAGCGATAGCCAGCTGGTGAATATCACCGATTCCCTGTATGGTACCCGATATGACCCCTCGGTGTTATCGGCAAACGGAAAAACCCGGCACACCCTTTTGCAGGTTCCTGTTGAAGCCGTTTGGCAGTTCAGCCGTGGACGAATAGGTTTCGGCGTGAGTGCAGGTTTGACGTTTGGATTCCTGATGAGCACTGAAGGATCCTATCTGGTGGAGGATCAAAGCCGGGTGCGTTCATGGCAGAACAACACTTCTACGCAGATGATCCTGCAGGCCAGTGGAGGACTGGAGGTCAGTTACCGGCTAAACGACAAGTTCAGGTTCAGTCTTGCCCCAACCAGCCGTATTGCACTTTCACCGATACGTGAGGCTGGTGGTGCCGACAAGACTTACCATAGTTTCGGGCTAAGGGCCGGTATGGCTTATCGGATTCGTTGATTCGTCGTCAAAAAGCGCAGTTGAGTATATTTGACCTACCTAAATCCAATACCCATGATTCGTAATCTTCTACGCTTATTCTTGACCCTGTTTGCAATTTCCAGCCTTTCCCCTATTCAAACAACTGCGCAAAACAACGCTTTAGCCTTTGATGGGTTCGACGATCAGGTGATCGTTTCCGGCGCTTCTTCATTGTTGAACGGTGGTACGGGGATCTCCTTGACTTGTTGGGTATATCCTACCAACGCTTCTCCTTCTTTCCCGAACTTCGATGGTATTGCCGGTTTTCGCAACAATACCGATGCTGACTTCTACATCCTGCAATTGACCGCTACTTCGGTTGAAGCCCGCTTCCGCAATGACCAGGGTCTCAATTTCGACATTGTGGCACCCGTGCTGACTGTGAACACATGGAACCACCTTGCGTTCACCTACGATGGAAGTCAGCTGCGTATTTACAAGAATGGGCTTGCAATCGACTCAACTCCCGCCTCAGGAACCATGAGTGCTGTCGCCCAGGATTTCCTCATCGGCAACCTCGATTACCAGGGAACCTCCTTCTGGCTTTCGGGGCGTATGGACGAAATCAGCGTTTGGGATCGTGCCTTGCAGCCTGCGGAATTGTCTTGTATCGGCAGCAACGGCATCGATGTGGCCACCGCAACCGGCCTAAAGTTGTATTATCGTTGCGATCAGGGAACAGCAGGAGGTGCAAATGCAGGCATCACCACACTGACGGATGCTACGGGAAACAGCAACGGCTCCCTGAATGGATTTGCCATGAACGGAGCCACTTCGAACTTCGTAGGCGGTGCACAGGCCATCACCAGTATCACCCAATTCATCTGCCCCGACAGCCTATTGCTTTTCAACGGACAGCTGGTTACAGCACCCGGTATTTATTATGACACCCTGGTCACCGCTGCCGGCTGCGATTCGATCATACAACTCAATCTCTTTTCACTGACGGTCAATACAGCTGTCACCCAAACCGGCTCTACACTTACCGCCAACCACATCGGAACATTTTACCAGTGGCTGGACTGCAACAACAACTTTGCGCCTATTCCCGGAGCCACCAACCGCATCTTCAATCCCATGGCCAATGGAAGTTACGCCGTTATCGTTTTACAAGGATCCTGTACAGATACCTCCACCTGCTATACCGTCAACAGTGTCGGGCTTTCCGAAAGCATACCGGGGGCAAGCATCTATATTCAGCCCACCCTTACTGACGGCCCTGTACGTATTCGGATCGATGGCGAAGAAGCCTCTTATAATTTGATGATCAGCGACTTAAGCGGCCGAATGATCCAACAGCTCATCTTGACCAACAACCAGGAGCACACCCTCGACCTGATAGCACTGCCTTCCGGCACCTATTTCCTGGAAGTCAGGGGTGAACGGGGACGCAGCGTGCAGCGCATCCTGCGCCGCTGATTGCTTTTCCTTCCATTCCGGCTCCGACAGCCCTCCCTAACCGGAGGAACCTGCTCGTGTGCCTTGATTTCATTACATTTACTCAAATCACCATTCTGAGCTATGAACTGCCATGCCATCCGGATCTTCCGGACACTTCTGTTGATTTTGACCTGTTCTTTCATTGCTTCCGAAGCCGCGGCTTCGGGCGATACCACCGTGGTGCGGACCTTCCGTTTTGACAGCAACGACCGCAGCGGGGTGTATCAATTCCCTAATGACTCGACAAAGACCTATGAGAAGATCATCATGCTGTACAGCATGCGTTGCAAAAACGGGCTCATCTCCACCTCCACCCAGCGCGACCTGGGTTGCGGAGAATGGGACTACAACTGCTACACCTATCTGGTCGATTCTTCTCTGACAGACTCCGTGCTTCGCAAATCGCCCAGTTACGTCATCAGCAACTGGACCGATACCGTTTTCCCCTACACCAACACTCCCCAGTGGAACCTTATTCGCAGCGAGCAACAGGAGGTGATCTACACGTCCACCCTTAGTGAAACCAGTGCCGTACTCGGAACCGGTGTAAGCATACCCATCAATCATCCGACCGGAACAGGAACACCGCTTGGCCGCACGCAATACCTCTGGACAGCAGCCGAGCTCACCGCTGCCGGATTCTCGGCCGGTGATATCACCGGAATTGCCCTCGATCTGGGATCTGCCGGAGCCACACTGGAGAACCTCCGCATCCGTATTGGCCACACTGCGCAAAGCGTGTTGACCTCCTCGACTGCCGTTTTGAACGGATTGCAGGAAACATACTACCTCAACACACCCCTTTTGACCGGCGGACTGCTGCGTTTCAACTTCCACACTCCTTTCAACTGGGACGGGGTCTCCAACCTCATCATTGATTTCAGTTACAACAACAGCAGTAATCCCACCACCGCCACTGTGAATGGTTTCGCAACGTCGACCACGATGGGTTTGACTTCCGGCTTGGCTGACAATTTCGTGGAGTCCAACGGAGGACAGGCGGTCATCGACATTCCTTCTGCAATCGGTTCCGCTTTCAGCGACAAGATCACCATCGCCTTTTGGTGTTACGGTAATCCATCGGTGTTACCCGCCAACACCAGCATCTTCGAGGCGCTCGACGCTCAAGGCCGCCGTCAGCTGAATCTGCATCTCCCCTGGAGCAACGGCAGCATCTATTGGGATTGCGGGAACGATGGAACCGGATACGACCGCATCAACAAAGCTGCGGTTACTTCCGAAATCGAAGGCCAGTGGAATTTCTGGACTGTTACCAAAGATGCCACCACCGGATCAATGAAGATCTACCTGAACGGCAACCTGTGGCATTCCGGCACCGGATTCACCCGTCCGATCAGCATTGACCGGATGAAGATCGCCCGTTCCATCAATGGAGGATATGTGTATTACGGAGGCATCGATGAATTCTCCATGTGGAACACAGAGCTCAGTCCGGCCGACATCACCGGCATCATGCATTCCACGATCACACCTGCCCATCCTTCTTATGCCAATCTGCAGTTGTACTACCGCATGGATGAAACAACAGGCAACACCATCGCCGACGCTTCACCCAACGCCTATGACGGTACGCTGTTCAACATGAGCCGCCGTTT
>JAULUX010000203.1:0-7899 GCA_032111385.1 Bacteroidia bacterium | reverse complement strand
GTTCAAACCGAAATGCAGATCGAGAATGCGCGTCACCGCATTTGCACTATCAACGTAGTAATACGTCCCGGCAGCGGTATAGGAAGCACCGTTCGCAGGCCAGATGTATGGATTGAAAGGCGAATTGACAAAATCCGTTGCCGTGTTCGGTCCCGTGATGGTGACCAGGCCGTTACCGGAGTTGTCGCCGGGAAGTTGAATCAGGCCATTGGTATTGGCAATGGATGCAATGAAAGAACCGCCGCCACCGCCTGCACCGCTCTTGGAATTCGGATAGGTCGAAATAGTGATACGATTAGATCCACCGGCACCTCCGCCACTGTATCCACCTCCGCCACCGCCCGCTCCGTACTGATAAACATTTCTACGCAATTCATCTAAAGATTTTATGTATTTGCCGCCTTCTCCACCGCCTCCCCATCCGCCATCGCCGCCCGGATTTCCTCCACCGCCATAGTTACCGCTGAGATAAGCCTGGCCTCCCCACGCATTGACGGTAGAACCTGACCTACTTGTACCACCATCTATGAAGAAGCCGGCGCCGCCACCGCCATCACTTGAAGTGTTCGTTGCACCACCGCCACCGGAAAGACCACCTGAATTGGCTGTACTTCCGTCATCATATTTACCGGCGGTACCACTTGTGATGATTTGACCATCATCACCCCCAAGCCCATTTCCTGCACCGCCACCACCTCCGGCGATCAGCACGGGCGAGTAAGAGTTTCCTCCGTTAGCAATTACCACAGCGGACGATCCTCCGCCCCCTGCTCCATTTTCATAACCTGAAACCGATTCGCCTGCCCCGGCAACGGAAATGCGCAATAGCGTACCGGCAGTGAAATAAGTATAGCTACTCATGCTGGCGCCTTTACCGCCAGCGTAACCGTTGCAGGAACCGCCCTCGCCGCCTTTGGCATTGATCAGATAATATCCCGACGTGGGAATGGTGTAATTCTGGAAAACAAACCCCTGGTAGGTGAAGGTTTGCGTTGTTTGAGCACTGCTTTGCGTAGAAAGAATCAACAACAGTGAACATGTGAGGGATGTAATGGCTTTTTTCATCTGGTTTATATTAATTTTTACACCGAAATACGTTTGACTTTTGACAGGGCATTTCGAGTAAGTTTATGGGAAAGATTCCATAGAAGAATTACCACAAAAGTGCCATATGAATTGTATTTTATTGATTAATAATTTATTGCATGTTTTTTGAAAGCACCTTAATGGCAACTTTATAGCATCATTTTTCAAAACAGTTCAAGTTACTTTGCCTTCTCAACGCAAGACTTCCTTGTTGATCTGTTCCTGATTGCGTTTGCTATTATTTGGCAATAGCAAAGCAGAGAAGAAGCGGTCAGTCGAACTTCTTGCCAATGGTATTCAATAATGCCGGGCTGCGCAATGCCATAAATATGATATTCAAACACATTGGATTCAGCTTGAACCAGTTGCAACCGAACACCCTTCGGCCATTAGGTATATTTATAACACATTCAACTCCGATCGTATGAGAAACCATCCCTTCAAAATCCAATTTTTCAGCATACTCTTCGTCTGTCTGCTAATTGCCATGCAATCGGTTGGTAAAAACCAAACAACTCCGCTCAACCAACTGACTGAAATACGAGAAGGGCTGTTCCAAAATCCGGTCAAGGCCAAACAAGAATTGTTGGGATTCATTCAAAAAAACCCGGAATTGCCGGATTCCATCAAAGGCCTGGCTTACACCAGCTTGTCGTCGACCATGGGCATGACCAACCAATTGGATTCTGGCATTTGGGCTGCGAAAGAGGCCATTCGTTTATTGCCCGATAACTCCATCGTTAAAGGAGGCGCACTGAAAACCATGGCCATCCTTTACCGGCTGAAAGCCGATTGGAAAAAAGCGGAGGAGGCCATCCAATTGTCCATAGCGCTGAATGACAGCATTTGGAAGGACAGCTACATGAAGGTGCTCACCATGCAGGAATATGCCAGCCTGTGCCTGGACCAGAACAACTATTACAAAGCCACCAACCTGTATATAGAAGCGCTTAACATTTGCCAAGGCGGGGATTTCAAAGATCAAAACAAGGAGTTAACAACAGCCAAGTTGCGAATCAACCTTGCGGAAGCCTACCTGAAGTGTGAAAACTATCCCTTTGCCATACGCGAATTCAACTCGGCCCTGCCCATACTTGATTCACTGAAAGACTTCGAAGGACTAGTTCGGTCCGGACTGAACCTGACCGAGGCCTACATCCAAAGCAGCCAAATCACAAAGGCCGATAGCCTGCTGACGGCACTGGCAACCGTTAACAAACAACTGCAAAACGAGGAACTAGAGTCCTACTTGATGCTAAAGACCGGAGATGCGCGATCCGCCGCGAAACAATTTTCAAAAGCCCTCCCCTACTACCGTTCGGCGTTCAAACTGCTGGACAAAAACAATTCGCCGGTGATTCTGGATTGCGGAAATGCCTATTTGAAGGCATTGGAAAAAACCGGTGACCGTACAGAAGCATTGCAACTGCTGGAAAACACCAATCTCAAAAAAGCGGTGAAAGAAGGATTGAACTCGGACAGATTGAAATTCAGGAAAGCCGCACTTCCATTCATCTGGAACACACTGACAACGCAGGAACTGTATGCATACACCAATGACCTATTGGTACTCAGCGACAGCGTTGCAGCCGATCACGAGCGGAAATCGGCGGCACAGATCCAGGCCCAATACCAGTTTGAACGACAACAGGAAATGACGGAACTGCTTGGGCGTGAAAACGAAATCCTCAAGGAAAAAGACCGCTTTAAAAAGAAACAACTTTATTTTACGACTGCAATAGCAGCACTTGCGCTGGCTTTTCTGGGATTGCTGATCTTACGACTCCGCCAACGATCTTTGGAAAAAGACAGGGCTTTAAAGGCCAAAGAAAAGGAATTGCAATTCCAAAAAGACAGAAGCGAATGGGTCGAGAAAGAAAAGGATCTGCGCGACCAACTCATACAGCAGCAAAAAGCGGAGTTGATGCGCAGCATAGAAGATGCAGACGAACTGCGCACCAAACTGGAGCAACTCGTAACTGAGCAACAGGTGGAACGCCGAAAAGAACTCCTCGATCAATTTGAAAAAAGTAAAACGGAAAAAAGAGGAATGGAGTACCTCATTGCACAGTTCAATGCGGTATATCCCACGTTCATGACCTCTCTACTCAGGAGCTACCCGCAACTCTCCCAATCGGATGTGCAGTTTTGCACCATGTGCAGGATGAACCTAAGCACCAAGGAGATCTCGTCCCTCTTCAACATCGAACACCGAAGTGTTTACGCCCGCAAGTACCGCATCATGGACAAGATGGGTCTCGGCAAAGACGATGACTTCGAGCAAGTCCTATTTAGCATCAATTGATTTTTCGGCAATGAACTGGTTTCGACTGATGCATCTATAAACGATTGGTTCCATTGTCAATGGTGATCCTATTCTTAAACGCCACGGCCGCAGCGTAAAAGCAATGTACGCAGCGACCGTGACTTCGGGAACGCCGTAAAAGCAGTATTCAAACACCCCGCGTTCCTTGCGCCCGATAGCTATCGGGCTTCCTTGCGCCCCCGCGGTAAAAGAGAATTTATTTTTAAACGCTACGGCCGAAAAGTGAAAACAAGGAACGCAGCGATTAAAAGAAATTTAAATCAATTCTTGTGAATCAGCATTCTCATTGAAAGAATCACCTCATTATTGAATTTTCACGCTTCGACAGGCTCAGCGACCAGCTACATCAAAATCAGCAAGGAATTTTAAATTGACTGATTTTAAGAATCAGGTCCTCAAAAGCAGAAAGACTTCCGCTCAACACAAGAGTTATCAAATCATAAAAGCTTCGGGTTATTAATTACCTTAGTGAATCCATGTCCCCATCGTCCAAAGAAAAAGAGATCACCATCGTGTCCGGATTACCGCGTTCCGGAACCAGCCTTGCCATGCAGCTGCTGCAGGCTGCAGGGATTGAACCTTACACGGATAGATTAAGACCTGCCGATGTACACAATCAAAAAGGGTACTTCGAGTCCGCTAAAGTGCTCACACTCCCCAGCGACAAGTCGTGGGTGAGCCAGGCCACCGGGAAGTCGTTGAAAGTGATTTCGACCTTGCTCAGTCATCTGCCTGCAGAATTTCAATACCGGGTGGTTTTTATGGAGCGGTCGATGGATGAAATCGTGTTGAGTCAGCAACGCATGCTGGAGGGCTTGGGGAAGAAGGGAGCAGGTATTGCACCCGATCGATTGGCGGCCATTTATACAAAAGAACTCGAAACCGTATGGGCATGGATGGACAAACAGGAAAACATCGAGGCCTTGCGCATTTCATACAACGAATTGCTGGAACGCCCCCTGTCGGTCATTCTCGAACTGATTCAATTCATCGACAGTCGGGCTACGCCGGAAGAATTGGCGAAGGTGCTTGATCACAACCTGTACAGGTCAAAGGCAGGTTGATTTAACAAAACAGATCACCACGACGGGGTGAACCCATCAAATGGTGAGCTTGTTTTTCGTTCCGAAGTCAATAGCACCAAAGGGATAGTTGTCGACACCTTTTTCGCCGTTGAGCATACGGTGCTCCGTCCATTTTTGCCCATGATACACCGCATCGGATTTTTTGCCGGCGAGTGTCAACAGAAAATAAGCAAACGCATGGGCCTCGGGTGAATCATCCTGGTAGTGCAGTGCGGTTTTCAGACTGAGTAACGCATTTTCGAGATCACCCAGCCATGCCAGCGCGGCTCCAAGCAGCACATGAGCATCCGGAACGGCATTGGTGATCTCCAATGCGTCCAATGCATGCTCGGCACAAGGTTCGAATTGTCCGGTGGCCAGTGCGATCTTGGCCAGCAGCACGTGCACCAGTGGATCCTGCTTGTTGGCGCTCAAGGCCTTCCTTGCCAACGCAGCTGCATCTTCAAATCGCCACTGCCGCAATGCCAGGTCGGCCAGGCCGAAGGCATATTCGTAATTATGCAAACATTCCTTTTCAGCAGTGCGGGTCAGTTCCACCGCGGTGCTGCGCTGCCCCATGGTTGTATAGCAACCGCATAGCAGCAACAACGCACCGAGATTGGAAGGATGATCTTTTCGAAGTTCCGTTAGTACCGAAACAGCAGCAGCATGGTCCTTCACCGAGAGGTAGCATTGAGCAAGGCAGATCCCATACCGGTCGATATCCTTGCGTTGTTCATAAAGATAACGGAAATGCGGGATTGCCTGCTCGTGTTTCTGGAAGGTCATCAGCGAAACAGCCAGGTTGAATGTGCTCTCCCGTTCAACCAGGTCGATCTGCTCGCGCGTGCTGTCGGGCAACGCAGCCAGGTAGCCCAGGTCCATCAACTGCCGGATGGACGCACTGGTTTCGATCGGATCGTTGCGCATATCGTCCGGATGCAGGCCATGATCGCCGTCGATGGCATCCCAGCTCGCAAGGGTCTGAACAGGCTCCTGATTCGCCATTACCTCACGCAAAACACGACCATCCATGTCTTTCGGAAAGGCCACACCCATCAGCGACAAGCAGGTCGGTGTGATGTCGAGGATGGAACACGGAGCAAGCTGTGCACCTTTTGAAAAAGCGTTTCCCGAAGCGATGATGACACCGAACTCCCTGTGCCACGACGATTCCAGCTCCATCCGTCGCTCAGGAGGAAGCTTATCCATGTTCGGCCGCAGGGAGTCGCTATGAAATCCGTGGTCGGAGATGATGATCACGTTCACATCGCCGCCGGCTACGGCAAGCAAACGACCCAGCGATTCATCGTGCCATTTGTACACTTCATCCATGACACCTCCGAACCAATTCAACTCCTTTGCGCTGACATGGTTCATCTTGGGAGCCCGGTATTGCATAAATAGATGCCCCATGGTATCGATGGCATCGAAGAACACGAAGGTGCTGTCCCATTCCCCTGCAGCCATGGACACCTTGGCCGCATTTTCGATACTGATGGCATACCCCATTCGCTTTTGCAGGGAGATCACGCGGTGATCGCGTTCGCCGATATCGCCCAACCGGGGCAGCATTTTTTTCAGGAAAGAGGAAGGGAATTGCTGGTAGTGCAAGCGTGAAGACGCGATGGCATCCGAAAACCCTTCGGGGTGTACCACTGAATTAGTCAGGGGCGCATTCCACTGACCGGATTCGTCAAAGCCTTCGTGCAACAGGTTGGACACGACCCGACCGTTGATCGGTTCAGCCGGATGGGAAGCATACCATCCGATGACGTTAGTGACCAGGTTGTTTTGCGAAAAAATATTCCAGACAGCCTTGGTCTTCCGGGAGGTCGACTGCGAAATACGGATCCCTTGACCATCCGGCCGGGGCTCTACGAAATTCAGGATGCCGTGTTTCTCGGCCACCTTCCCGGTAGCGATGGAAGTCCATAGTATGGGCGACAATTTGGGTTCAATCGATTTCAAATTCCCCCGCACACCGGACGCTAACAACCGCTGTAGATTGGGCATCTGCCCGGCCTTCAACAGCGGATCAATGATGTTCCAGTCGGCAGCATCCCACCCGATGACCAGTAATTTACGTTTCGAATTGCCGTTTCCCATTCAAACGAGGACTAAGGATGAAAGATTCAATGCCATCTAAAGTTAATGAAAAGCTTCAATTGAAATGCAGCAATAAAAAACTATCTCTACCAAAAAAGATCCTGTTCCATTAAGCAACTTGGCCTGAAAACGAGGTAGGCATTCGAAGCCAAACGACGAGAGGGAAGTGTTTAAATACTAACCTTAATTGATGGTCCTATTTTTAAACGCCACGGGCGCAATGTAAAAGCAACGAGCGCAACGAAAACGGCTCGCGATACTTCGGCATCAATGTAACCGCCGCATGTAAATAACAAATTCAATTGATGATCATATTTTTAAACGCCACAGTCGAAGAGTAAAAGCAACGACCGTAGCGCACGCTGCTCCCGAGACTTCGGGATCGCCGTGAACGCTGCGTTTAAATAGAAATATAAATCAATACGGATCAATTGTAATTCCCATTGGAAAAATCGCCTAATCATCACATTATAAAATTATCAATTTAATTAAAGATTTCCATCTAATTTAGCCATACCATGCAAGTCGAAAAACACGCCTCCCTCCTCCCCTACAACACGTTCGGCATCGACGTTCAAGCCGAGCTGCTGGCGCGCGTGGATTCCATGGAGGACCTGCGTGCCGCACTGGTGGACGAGTCGCTCAGGCACCACGAGCGGCTGATCCTGGGCGGAGGCAGCAACGTGTTGTTCACCCGAGGCTTCGACGGACTTGTACTACTGAACCGCATCGGAGGCATCTCCATGGTGAAAGAGGACGATGAATACGTTTGGGTGAAAGCGGGTGCAGGTGAGGTGTGGCATGACCTCGTTCGCTGGACCGTCGACCAGGGCTGGGGCGGAATGGAAAACCTGAGCTTGATTCCCGGAAGCGTAGGCGCAGGTCCCATGCAGAACATCGGCGCTTACGGCGTGGAACTGAAAGACGTATTCCACGAGTTGGAAGCACTCCGGCTGGACACACTCGAACTGCAACGCTTCAATGCCGCCGATTGCCGCTTCGGCTACCGGGAAAGCGTTTTCAAGCACGAACTGAAGAACCAATACTTCATCACATCGGTCAATTTCAAGCTAACCAAACATCCGGTCCTGAACACTTCGTACGGTGCCATCTCACAGGAACTCAGCAAACATGGGATCGATAAACCCGGAGTCAAAGACGTGAGCGAGGCCGTCATCCGCATCCGTCAAAGCAAACTCCCCAACCCTGCGGTACTTGGCAACGCCGGCAGTTTTTTCAAGAACCCGGAGGTAGAAGTTGAAGTTGCAGACCAAATCCGCAGCAACCACCCGAACCTGGTGTCCTATCCTACAA
>JAULUX010000202.1:0-6052 GCA_032111385.1 Bacteroidia bacterium | reverse complement strand
CGCGTTGTGATGCTGATCACACCACCGGTCACGTCTCCGTATTGAGCAGGAGTACCACCCACGATGGTCGTCACTTGTTCCACACCGGCCTGTGGCAGAGCCGAACTTCCACGGATACGAATACCGTCTACATAGAAATCCGTGGCATTGTCCCTCGAACCGCGAACGTTCAACGCATCGCCATCGTCCTTTTGGAATACACCTGCTGCCTGGGAGGCTACTGAACGGACGTCTCGGGTAGGAGCAGCTTGAATTTCTTCCCGGGTCAGGGTGGCCCCCACAGTAGTGTTACCCTTGTCGATCAGTGGCACCTTGTAGGCGATAACTTCCACCTCCTTGGTTTCGATTGCTTTCTTGCCAAGATTGAGATCGGAGAAAGTGATCTTGTCGTTGGCGACGACAATTCCTGTAATTACCAGATCAGTGTATCCCACATAGGACACCTTTAGTGTATAGCTTCCGGGTTGAAGCGGCTTGATGGTGTATTCTCCATCGAAATCCGATTGAGAACCGCCCACCTGGGTGCCGTTCAATTCAGCGACAACAGAGGCGAAAGGAAGTGGTTCCTTCGTCGTCTTGTCCAGAATCTTACCTCGGATCGCACCCGTTTGCGCGAAGACACCGGTTGCCGCCAGTAGTACAATCAACAGTGTTGAGTAGACATGCCTTATCATAGATCTGTATTTGGTCTGGGTTGGGAAAACTGAATGGGTTAATGTTAGGTTAATTCGAGCGGCGATAAAAATAGAAACAAATGATTTCAATTTCAAAAACGGCAAAACAGAAGATGCGAGTTATTAACAAAAGTTGGATCAAAATCCACTTTTCCTATTAATCAACTCACTGATAATCACGGCTCTTCTCCAATCGAATTGCCCGTTTCTAATTTCATCTGAAATCCGTTCGGCATCGCTACCGATTACTGCATTCTCACCCGACCCGGCCGGCGGGGGCGTGGCCCTTTTGACCAAAGGTGAATTGGAATGAACTGCCGGATTTTCCAAACTGGTGGCAGCCGGTAAAGACTCACGCCCGGAGGATGCTTTCTTCTTATCCGGCAACGAACCCCGTTTCATTGGCTGCCTTGGGGGCATACTGCGTTCGGGCGATACATTGCGTTCAGGTAGTGGCTCGGATGGTCCACTTTCCCGCTCCAACTTCGCCTTTTGAAAAAAACGGGAGAGCAGCCAGAAGACCCCTATGATAATGTACACGATAGTTTTAAACTCCATGATTATCCGCTACTTAAAAATCCAATTCTGATATGCGGATGCCTCCGCGTTTTTCTACATTTGCCTGTTGATAACCTTGTTTTAGTCCTTTCACAAAAACTTGGCTCAACAGCAAATCTGCTCAAAGAAAGTTAAAATCCATCATCTTCCATCAGGAGCGGGCTCGCAAGCCAACAGTTTGCGGGCTTTGTTTTCTCCGAAAGTCATCTGAAAGTTATGCGTTTAAAATCGCTTGAAATAAAAGGATTCAAAAGTTTTGGCGACAAGGTCACCATCCATTTCGACGAAGGTGTTACCGCCATTGTCGGACCCAACGGCTCCGGAAAATCCAATGTGGTGGATGCCATGCGTTGGGTATTGGGCGAACAGAAAACCCGTTTGCTTCGAAGTGAGAAGATGGAGAACATCATCTTCAACGGCACGAAACTGCGCAAACCGGCCAATCTTGCCGAAGTCAGTCTTTCTTTTGAAAATAACAAAGGGATCCTCCCCACCGAGTACTCAACCGTCACCATCACACGTCGTCTCTACCGTTCGGGGGAATCCGAATACCTGCTGAACGGCGTGACCTGCCGGTTAAAAGACATCAACGATCTCTTCCTGGATACCGGTATCGGACCTGACTCCTATGCCATCATCGAACTCAACATGGTCGATGATATTTTGAAAGACAGAAACAATACGATCAAAGGTCTGCTGGAAGAAGCCGCCGGGATTTCAAAATACAAGATCCGCAAGAGGCAGACCTTTCAGAAGCTGGAAGAAACAGATGCTGACCTGAATCGCGTCAACGACCTGCTGTTTGAAATCGAGAAGAGCCTGAAGCAGCTGGAAAGCCAGGCCAAAAAAACCGACCGGTATTACCGTCTTCGGGAAGAGTACAAGACTCTGAGCACCCAGCTGGCTTTGTTCAGCATCCGACATCATAGCGAGGCCCTTCAGCTCCTTCAAGCAAGGGAACAGGAGCAGCATTCCTCAAAATCGGGCATGCAGGAGCAACTTGAACAACTGGAGATTCGACTTTCTAGCCTCAAATCGGAAATCCAGGACAAAGAGAAGCACTACCAGGCCGTTCAGAAAGCGCTGAACGAAAAGACCCTGGAGATCACCGTTTTTGAGAACGAGGAGAGAAGCCGTAACGAACGACTTAGTTTCCTGCTCGACAAGCAGAAGCAGCTGCAGCAACAGCAGCAGGCCGATGAAACGACCGGACGTGAAATCGCTGCCGGATTGGAACAGCTCTCAGGAGACAAAGAGAAGGAAGAATCGGTTTTACACTCGCTCGAGGAAAATCTGAATACACTCAAGGCGGAAGCTGAAAAAAGCAAATCCGCCTACGAAGCTTCGCAGACCGGCTTGCGTGAACTCAATCAGCAGATCTACCAGTTGCGCAGCATGATCAACGACCTGGAGACCAAACAGGCCGTAAAGGATACTCGTCTGCAATCCATAACGGAGGAACTTAAGCGTTATGAATCCCAGCAGGAGGAACAGACGCAAAGGATTGGTCAACTGGATGCCGAAACTTCGGAACTTCTGCCTCGTCAGGAGTCGGCCGACGGTGAACTGAAGCGCCTGAAGCAGCATCGTCTGCATCTCGATGAAGAAGTGAAACTGGCTGAATCGCGTCTGAAGGAACTGAACCAGGTCCTGCAGGCGGAATCAAGGAAACTTGACGCACGCCACAACGAATATCAGCTGACGAAGAACCTCCTTGAACAGATGGAGGGATATCCGGAATCGATCCGTTACTTAAAAAAGAACCATGACCGTTTCCGGCAAGCTCCTCTCCTCAGCGAAGTCATCGTGTGTGACGATGCCTACAAGGTGGCTGTCGAAAACTTCCTGGAGCCATACCTGAACCACTTCGTGGTAGAGAATTTCGAGGATGCCTGGGCTGCGGTCGGCACATTGAATGATACTTCGAAAGGCAGGGCCAATTTCTTCGTCCTCGAAGCACTCCAGCCGTTCCAAGCAAACGGATCCAGTGCTATGGAAGGTTGTGTAACCGCGCTTTCCGTAGTTGAAAAAAACAGCAAATACGACAAGCTTTTCCAGTTCCTGCTGGGTCACGTGCAAATCCTAGACAAGGACCGTTCCCTGCAAGACTTCCCCTCCCCTTCCGACCAAACAACGGTGATCATTTCTCAAGGAGGACATTTTTTGAGACAAAAATACACCCTGAGTGGCGGATCAGTTGGCATGTTCGATGGCAAGCGAACGGGTAAATTCCGGAACCTTGAAAAGATGGCGGATGAAATCAAGGAGCTTGAAACAGGTATTGAGTCCCTTCGCGAACAGGTACGGCTTTCAGAGGCCGAACTGACCAAATTCAAGCAGGGACAATCTGAAACTCAAAGTGAATTGTCGAAGCAGGAAACTGCATTCATGCAGCTGAATTCACAACTCCATTCACTTCGGAGCAACCGCGATTTCTACCAAAGCAATCTCGACCAGCTGAAAGAACGGGGTGCCAGGCTTCACGAAGAGGCCAAGACGCTTCAGCTTCTGATCGAAGAGGAGCGGAAAAACCCGGAACTTTCGCCGGCTATCCTTCGTGAGCGACTCGAAAGCCAGATCCAGCAATTGAACACCGTGCAGGAGGAAGGCACGAAGCTGCAGCAGGAATCCTCGGAAAAATCACAGGCCTTCAACCAACAGAATATCAGCCTGCTACAACAACAGAACCGTATTCAGAATATCGTTCGTGAGATCGGTTTCAAGCAGACCCAATCGCAAACCATCGAGCGGAACTTGAAACAATACGCCACTGAGATCGAAACGATCACCGAACAGTCGGCGGCTTTGCTCGGAGGGCATGAAGGCAAAGGAGAGCAATTCAAGCTCATGCTCGAAGAAAAGGCTTCTTTCCAAACAGCCTTCCAGGAGACCGAAGAAGAATACAACTCGGCCAAGCTGGTCATTGAAACCGAAGAGAAAGCACTTTCCGAACTGCGCAAGCAAAAGGAATCCTCAGATACGCAGTTGCAACAGGTCCATGACGAGCTCAACGAGCTGAAATTGCAGATGCACTCACTGAAGGAGCGCCTGAATATCGAGTTCAACATCGACATCCAGGACCTGAGCGGAATGGAACCCGACCCCGATTTCAACGAGGAAGAGTCAAGGCCAAAGGCCGAACAACTCCGGAAACGTCTGGCCGATTTCGGCCCGATCAACCCCATGGCCCTTGAACAGTACAAGGAAATCAAAGAACGTTACGATTTCATTATAGCTGAAAAGACAGACCTTCAGAATGCCAAAGAATCGCTTCTGAAAACCATCAGCGAAATCGACGAGACCGCGCGCACCGTTTTCCTGGAAGCTTTCACCCAGGTCAGGGCGAATTTCATCCGTGTATTCCGGTCCCTATTCACCGACGACGACAATTGCGACCTGATCCTGGCCGACCCGAATGATCCGCTGGATTGCGATATCCATATCATCGCACAACCAAAGGGTAAAAAGCCGCTCAGTATCCATCAGCTGTCAGGAGGAGAAAAAACCCTCACGGCCACCGCATTGCTCTTCGGAATCTACCTGCTTAAACCCGCGCCCTTCTGCATATTCGATGAGGTTGATGCGCCGCTCGATGACAACAACATCGACAAGTTCAACAACATCATCAAGCATTTCAGCAACGAATCGCAATTCATCATCATCACCCACAACAAACGCACCATGGCTGCAACCGACATCATGTACGGCATCACCATGGCTGAGCAGGGAGTGACAACCGTTGTTCCGGTCGACATGCGGGCCTTTGCTGAGGGCTGATCAAATCGGCAGAGACCGGACCAAGTTGTTCAATAACAAACCTCCGGTCGGCAGAATCATTTGTTTTCAGGTCGCTTCCGAGGGAAGATCCTCTGCCATAAATTCGGCCTCCGATCGTAAGCATCGACGTGCTTGTATCGGCGGTTGTTTTTCTTCCACCGCTTCTGCACGTCTTTTGACTGGATTTTAAAATGCCTTTTCCTACCCTTCTTTTCCGCTTTCTCCTGCTTCCTTACCTGCTCCTTTTTGGCTTTGGCCGCTTGTTTTTGTTTCCTGCCGGCACTGCCATCTGATTGGGCAACTGTATCCAGGCCCAATAAAGCCAGAAGCAAGATAAAAACGAACCGGAATTTCATTGGACAGGTTGATCAGATCGCATTAAAAAAGGCTCCGTGATCGGGAGCCTTGGTGATTGAGCTTGTTTGAATATCAACGTGGACGTTCTCCTCCGAGGTCAGCACGGTATTTCACACCGACGGTCTCGTCTTTGTACGGGCAGTTGATGGCGTACATGTAAATCTTCATGTCGCGTGGAGGGGTCACTGTAAATGACCCTTCTGTCAAGGCGACATTTCGCTGATGATACTGCTCGGCAGTAGCAATATAGACGATAGTGATTTCTGCATGGGTAGGCACGACGGTAAGCATGTTCCCGTCTTTATCGCATGGATAAAATGAAACCTTTGATCCATCGTCAACAATCTCGAAGAACAAGTCCTGTTGGCCACCTACAATGACACCGCCTCTCTTACCCTTTTCTTCCTCGGAGGAAGTCCCGGCAATGGAAGAAACGGGGATCAGAAATGCAATCAGGCAAATCAAAAAGAAATGGGCAGATTTTCTCATGGTCCTGTTTATTTGAGTCAAATATACAATTTAATACTGTAAAATTGCAAATAAGATGGCACAGCATTCCTTGACAAAGCAACGATTAATGATTTTTTTGGGCTTCCTGGTTGCAACCCTATCGGTACAATCCTGCCGAAAAAACAACAGCGACGTACCCAATGTGTCGGTGGACGAGTACCTCAACCTCAATCTGC
>JAULUX010000201.1:0-10262 GCA_032111385.1 Bacteroidia bacterium | reverse complement strand
GGTTTCTGACAGCGTCGTCTATTTTTCCTCAGCCGGCAACTACGGTTTGAAATCGTACTCCTCTGTTTTGAATCCAGTACCTGCTCCTTCGGGCTTTACCGGTGTAGCTCACGATTTCGGTGGAGGTGATATCTATCAAAACCTCACCTTGTCGCCCGGAAGCTATACCATCGTATTGCAATGGGACGATTCCATTTACTCTCTTGGACAGTTGCCGGGGGCATCACACGATCTGGATATCTACATGGTTGACGATGCCGGAAACATCCTGTTCGGCTTCAATCGAAAGAACAACTGGGGAGATCCGTTTGAGACTTTGCCGTTCACAGTAGCCGGTACAGCAAGCGTCAACCTGATGATTCTGAAAACCTGGGGTCCGACGAATATTTCTTTCAAGTATATCATTTTCCGCGGAGAAGCGGTTATCAATGAATACAATAACGGTCAGGCTACTGTGGTGGGACAAGCCAATTCCGCGGGCGCCATGTCGGTCGGAGCAGCCCTTTATACCAACACGCCTCCGTTCGGTGTTGATCCTCCGGTACCGGCTGCTTTCTCCTCCCAGGGAGGCGCACCTGTCAGAGGTGTGATCCGCAGCAAGCCGGATTTCATGGCTCCTCACGGAGGTAATACCAGTGTGAATTTCGGTGCTCCGAACATCGACGGTGATGCGTTTCCGAATTTCTTCGGGACTTCTTCTGCAGCTCCTCACGCTGCAGGCTCTGCAGCCTTATTGATGCAAGCCCGGACGAAGTACTTCTCTGATTCTTTAGGTCCGGAAGGGGTTAGACAGATCCTGAAGGCAACGGCTCAGGACATGGGCAGTGCCGGCTTCGATTTCAAAAACGGTTCGGGGTTGATCCGCACCGATGCGGCAATCGAGACGTTTGCAGCACCGAAGCCCGTCATCACGGACATTGTTTTGCCAAGTGCGCTCGATACACCCGGAACTCAACCCATGGTGGTCGAGATCCTCGGCAATTATCTTCGTCCCACTTCGATTCTACTGTTGCGTGACGATACTATTCCTTGTACCATCATCAGCGAATCGAAGTTGTCGGCTAGCATTCCTGTTTTCGCCGGCAATCCGGCTGTGCGGGTCTATACTCCACCATTTACACCAAGCGGACTCGATGGAGGCTATTCGGATTCCATTTACTTCTTCCCGAAAGTGCGACAACAGGTTCTTGTCGTTGCTGACAACAAAGCGAAGCGTTACGGGGAGCCTGTTCCTACCTTGACTGCCACGGTACTGGTTGATAGTGTTCCTTACCAAACGCTCGGGATCACCCTGGAGGAATTGGGTCTTGATAATCTGGTCATCAATACCACTGCTACGGCATTGGGTGATGTGGGACAGTACATCATTACCCCTGTCATTCCAACCCCCATTCCGGGCGATTCCGGAACGATTGTAAGGGAGGAGCTGTTTGAATTCGAAGCGGTTTCGGGCGTATTGACCGTCAGCAAACTTCCGTTGATCATCCGTGCGAATGATACTACGCTGGTCTACGGAGATAAGATAGATAGTTTGACATTCAGTTATCAGGTTGACGACAGCGGCCTTGACCCCCTCGCTGTTCCATCGTTGGTCAATTCGATAGAGGCGGAACATTTGTCCGGAATTGAGCAGAACACCCTCGCTTTGGTGGATGCACGACGTCTGGTCAATGGACGCCAGCTTTCCACGGCAGATCTTGACAGCTTGTCTGTCTTGGCCAGCGATAGATCGATAACCAATGCCCGACGACTGGTGAATGCTCGACGATTAGTGAATGGCACATTGACATATGATACTACAAAAGTTGTCGACCTGTCACCCGCATCCATTTTCAACTTCCAGGACAACGATTCCATTGTTGGACTTGAGGCAGCCGGTCCCGATTTGGATGAACGCGCTGTGGTGAATGCACGGAGACTTGTAAACGGTTCTGCGTTCGTAAACGCCCGTCGTCTGGTCAACGGCGCGCCTCAAGTCAACAGTAGTACAATATCTGAGGATAGCTCAGCTGATAAGACAATCGTGATTGTGGATGCCGATGATGCTTCTGCCCCTGTTGACGATACCTTGCGCATCTTCAAAGCCCTGAACCTGATCACCGGCATTCATGTTGGGGTGCATGATATTGTACCGGCGGCACTTACTACAGCAAATTTCGAGGTGACGTATGAACTTGGTGTTTTGACAATCGTTCAAGACACCCTCTTCGTAGCAGCCCGCGACACCTCCGCCTGCGGCTCATTGCCCGTATTCATCGCAGACATCACAGGTTATCATTACAACGATGCCGACAGTCCAATCGTAGCCACTCCGGTTACCTTCGACTTGCAGACGCAGGGAGGAAGTTCCATTGGCACAGCTTCGGTGCCTGCTCCGGGTACTTACAAGATCGTGCCCGGGGGAATGACCCTTGTAAGTCCTGCAGATTATATCCTGGAGTTTGAAGAGGGAACCTTGAATGTTGATTCGGCATGTGCAACTCTTGTAGGGCCGATCAACGGGCCAGCAGAACTGTGCAATCCGTTCAGCCAGGTGGTGACCTATTCTGTTCCTGCTGTTGCCGGAGCCTTGAATTACACATGGACCGTTCCACCCGGTACCAATCTCCTTTCGGGTCAGGGAACGAACAGTATCACGGTCAGTTGGCCTTTCAGTTCAATTCATAACGGCATGGTTGGTGATATCTGCGTCTACGCGGATTTCCCCGATGCAATCACCTCCCCTTTGAGCTGCATGAATGTGAAAGTACAGCTCGCCATTCCCGTTACTCCGCCTTTCATTTCCGGGCCGTCCAAATTGTGTCCGGGTGATATCGGAACCTATTCTATTGCTCCTGTTGCGCGTGCAACCTCCTATAACTGGACTTTGCCTGTCGGAACGACTATCCTCACCGGTTCAGGTACCAATATCATTACGGTCAAGTTTGAATTGGGTTATACCGGTGGCATGATGAATGTAACCGCCTCGAACTTCTGCGGTACGGGTCCTGCACGCTCCAAGAGCATCGGCTTGAATATCCCTCCGGCTGCCGGATCGATCAACGGGTTGAAATCGGGAGTGTGCGGAAACGGCGATGTGTTGTACAGTATTACTCCTGTCACGGGTGTGACACACTATGCGTGGGCTGTTCCCGCCGGAGCTGCTATTGACGGACCGTCTGACGGCACCTCCATACTGGTGGATTATCCGGGCAATTTCACGGGTGGTAATATCACCGTCACTTCCATCAACGCATGCGGAACGGGTGGAACACGGAGCCTTTCGGTTGTCGGCAGGCCAATTGTTTCGAGTGGTATTTCCGGCCCCTCGAGTGTATGTACCGGACAAACGCAGGCATACAGTGTTGGAAGTGCCAGTGGAACCTCAGGTTATACCTGGTCAGTTCCCGCCGGGGCTGCTGTAGTGAGCGGACAAGGAACGAAGAACGTCAGTGTCCAGTTCGGCGTTGTTCCGGCTACGAATCAGCGGTTGTCCGTTACCGTGAGCAATTCCTGCGGAGCATCCACCACTGTTTACAACGGAATTACGGTGTCGAACTGCCCGCGGGTGAGTGATTCTGCCTTAGGCGATTGGTTCATTTATCCCAACCCGGCCACCACAGTTCTTAACCTGCAATTCAATGCTCCAGCCGCAGGCGAAACCCAATGGCGTATCATGGATATGCTGGGGTCGACATGGAGTCTGCAGAGTGCTTCAGTACAAGAAGGTATAAACCAGTTGCTGATTGAAACCGGAAGTCTGCCATCCGGAAATTACATGCTTGAATGGAAGCTCGGCGATAAGGTGTACCACGAACGATTCGTCAAGTATTAATTCGACCCTGAACAACGAAGGCTCTGCAATTGCGGGGCCTTCGTCGTTTTTCCCTTGACGGCTTTTTTGTTTCCCGCTTTGCTGAAGAATCGGAACTGGTCTCTTATACGGCTGCCGATATGCTCACAAAGTCACGCACCGGCATTTACGTATACGTGAATCGACGAGGGATCACTCAGTTATCCGCCGGTCATGACACCTGAAAGGTTGTTCCCCCAATGTTTCCGGGATTTTTACTACTTTTGCAAAATCCTAACTCATTGATTACCTGTAATCTGAGTTTTGAATTGCACCCGTAGTTCAATTGGATAGAATGACAGATTCCGATTCTGTTGGTTGTGGGTTCGAGTCCCGCCGGGTGCACTAGGAATGCTAAAAGCCGTTACATGCGTAGCGGCTTTTGGCTTTTATGGTGTTTCCGGTCGGAGTACCGGTTCCTGTGGATGTGGAAATAAAAAACGGGCCTGTCTCCGAAGAGACAAGCCCGGCCAATGGAAAAACTCAATTCTTACTGAACCACCAGTCGGGAGTGGGCGGTTCTTTCTCCGTCTTGTACGATAATGGTGTAAATGCCCGGCGCGAGATCCGATACGGGCAACAGCAATTGCTCTGCATTTTCGACATTCATACGGGCATGCGATACCGTGAGGCGGCCTGACGCATCCATCACATTCAGATTCACTTCCTGATCGAATCCGTTCAGGGAAACCCAAACATGGTCGTTTGCCGGATTGGGGAAGAGCTCCACGGCTGCATCACCTGTTGTGGCAATGGAGCGGCTGCAGCTGCTGACGGAAATGGCAGGCGTGACGCGGGTCGTGCTGGTGCCGCAGGTGTTGGATGCCGTGACGCGCACGAATTGGTTGGTGGCAGCAGCGGTACCCCAGCTGACGGAAGCATTCTTGGTGCCCTGTCCTGCTGAAATGAATCCGGAGGTGGTGCTTACCCAATTGTATATGGTGGCTCCTGTGACAGTAGCTACGGAATAAGCCTCAGTTGAATTGGTGCAGGGCAACAGGTTGCCACTGATGGTTCCGGGACGCTCGGGGAAACCGGTCAACGACAAGCTACGGGTCGCACTGGTGCCGCAGCCATTGGTTGAATTGACCTGGACAGTGGTTGTTTGGAATTGGCCGAAGTTGACAGTGATTGAATTCGTTCCCTGACCGGAAACGATGCTACCCGATCCGACAGTCCAGTTGTATCCGGTTGCGTTGGAAACCTGCGCTACGCTGAATACAACACTGTTGCTTTCACACAATCCGTTCTTAATTCCGGAAATTGTTCCGGGTGTAATGGGAAGATTCAGTGCGAGGGCCTTCGAACGAAGCGAGCTTGTTCCGCATACGTTTTGAGCATTGACTGAAATGGTACCACCGGTGTAGGAGCCGGATACCGATACGTTGATGATATTTCCATTTCCATTGCCGACTACACTCACTCCTGTAGGCAATGTCCAGTTGTAAGAAGTTGCCCTGTTAACTGCAAGTACGCTATAGGTAGCGTTGTTTCCGGGGCAGAGTTTTGAAGGTCCGGAAATGGATCCCGGAGTGATGGGCGCTGCAACCTGATAGTCGATCTGGATACAGGTGGGAGTGCTGGTGCCGCAGGCATCGCTTGACGTTACGCAGAGATTACCACTGATACCGTTCTGTATAGCCGTACCGGTATATTCGATACCGATAGTAGTGGTGCCCTGTCCGGAAACAATGCTGAAACCGGAAGGTACAGACCAGGTGTACGTACTGCTACCCTGAACGGCCTGAATACTGAAAGAAGCAGTTCCATTTACACCCGCAGCGCATGCTGTGCCTGTGCCGCTTACTGCTCCCGGAGCCTGGGGACCCGGAACACCGTTGTCAATGCTACCATCGCAGTTGTCATCAACGCCGTTGCAGATTTCTGAAGCTGCAGGGTTAATGGCCGCATTCGAATCGTTGCAATCACCGGCTTGTGAAACATAACCGGATGGAGCAGCTGAGCAGGTAGTCGTGCTGGAGGCGGTATTACCATAACCATCAGCGTCGGAATCGAGGTAATAGGTGAACGGTTGACCAACAGTAGCGTTCGTATCGTCACAATCCAGGTTGTTATTCACATAACCGGTAGGTGATGTGCAAGCAACCAGAGAGTCTGTAGCATCACCGAATCCATCACCGTCCACGTCGGTATACCACACGGGCTGACCGGTTACGTTTTGATCGTCACCGTCCACATCATTATCGCAATCGTCATCGATGCCGTTGCATATTTCAATCGCTCCGGGATTGACAGCCGCTTGATTGTCGTTGCAATCGCTGTTGTCAAACACGAAACCTGCAGGTTGTGTGCAGGATGCCTGCGAGGCGTTGATATCTCCATAACCGTCACCATCCAGATCGCGGTAATACAATGGAGGTGCAACAATGGTCAAGTTAAGTGTCGCAATGCTGTCACACCCTGCTGTGTTGGTGGTCGTGAAGGTATAGGAGCCGGATGCAGTGTAGGTTGTTCCGTTCCAGGTATAACTTCCGCAGGCATTTGCAGAGGTGGTGGAAGTGGTCGTCAAACAGGTTTGGTTCAATACACCGCTAAGTGAGGGGAACAGGATTTCGTTGCCGACCGGGCTACTGTGCACGAAATTTTTTACCTGGAAATTGGTGGTGTTACGCAATTGGATGTTCAACTTGTAGGTGAACACTCCGTTGGTGGTGAATTGACCGATCAGTACCCTGTTGGTTCCGTTGGGGAATGCACCGACCTGCTCACCGAGTACTCCCCAGGATGAGTTGGTAGTGACGAATGAACCACCGACGGTCGACCCGTCTGTGAGGAGTCCAATGGAAGATGCTGTATTGACATCACCGAGCAAGGTCAAGGCCAACAGTGCAGGATTATTCACTGTATTGTACATGCCGTCAGCAGTGGTAAGCGGCAAGCCGATGCTCGTATCTGCATTTACGAGTGTGCCTGAAGCTGCAAAGTTCAGATTCGCTCCACCACCGGTAGGGGTGGCGGCAGAATTGTCCTCCGATTTCACGACACCGAAGCGGTTCGGTGCTACACCGCCGCAAGAAAGATAGCTGTCAAGGAAGGTGGTACCGCTGGCCAGGATTGAACTTGAGCTGGTTGGAAGCGGACCGCCGGTGGTATTGCCTGAAGGATGATTGTAGAAAGAGGTTGATGTCACCAATTCAAGAGGATGGTTACTTACACCATACACGGCCTGTACACCCCAACCCGTCTCCAGGTCAGCATAGATACGCCATGTGATCGAACCGGAGGGCAGTGTGCCTGTGGGATACCCGGCATCAGAGGCGGCAGTGTTGGCAGCTGATGCATCGGCTGCGTTTGATACATAATACTTTTCGACGAAGATCTGTTGCAGTCCGTTTTGACACCAGCCCGAATGAGCGAGGAGCAAAGCTGCCACAGTCAAGAATAGATGTGTTGTTCTTGTTTTCATTTGTTCATAGCTTTTTAGGATGTTTATAAATTGATTTTTGCAATTTTAGAATCCACATGTTACCTCAATACCACTTCATAGAAGTTTAATGGAATCATAAAAAATCAGCTCAAAAAGTGGCGTACGCTTCGCGTTGATTTAACATAATAAACCTTTTGGAAACATTCGCGGTGGAAATGTGAACTCAATGTTTTGAAATCTTGTCCAATCCGACTCCGGCCTTGAAGGAACCCGGTAATGAAACAGAGAATCACTTCACATTTCACTTTTTCTTTTTTCTGAAACGGTGAAGGCAATTCATAAAAGTTCATGCATGTCTAAAGCGATCAACATTTAAGACTTGCGTGATCCGGATTCCCGATTTGTCTTAAAAGAGACCTGTATCCGGATGTCGAAATCGGATTGGTCCTACGCCTTGATCGCAGTTTCGCCTGCCAGCCCGGGGATTTGATGGATACCTGAATTGCCGGATGATATTGGTCATGGGTTTTATTAAGAGCGCCTTTGTCCTAACTGCTTGCATACCCTTAGCTTTGCATTGTCCAATGTTACCATAAGGTTAAACTACCGTGAAATGCAGTGGATGCTGAGCGTAACTAAGCCGGGGCAATTTAATTTTAGACGGTTTTCCATCCCAGAGATCACCATGAAAAAGAAAGACAAAAAAGAATTGGTTGAAAAGATCGCCATGGCGATGGCAATTGCCTTAAAGAAGACAGACGAACAAGCTGCCAGGAAAATTCGGAAAAACATCATGTCAGCCGCCAAAGAGGTCGTGAAACGATTTGTGCGACATCTGCCGGATGAGGAGCCCAAAGCGGAAAAATCACCCGTGAAGGTTGCCAGGAAGAAAGCCGCTAAGCTTGCAGGGGAGAAACTTGCCACAAAGAAGGTTGCAGTAAAAAAACGGACCGTTCGCAAGAAAACCGCAAAAAGAGTTCGTACTAAGTAATTGGTATGAAGAAGAGTAAGCTCCAGGTCGTCAGCCGTGACATCAGCTGGCTTGCCTTCAACGACAGGGTTTTACAGGAGGCCAATGACCCGAAGGTCCCTCTTTTGGAGCGGTTGAAGTTCCTGGGAATCGTATCCAGCAACAGGGATGAGTTTTTTCGGGTGCGCGTGGCTTCACTGAAGCGTTTGGTCAGCATGGGTCGGCGCGGCAAGGAATTGCTCGGTGAAGATCCGGTGCATCTGTTGGAGAGGATTCAGCGCATTGTGATCCGTCAGCAGGAGCAATTTGATGAAAGTTGGGAGAACCTGCTGCGCGATTTGCAACTCCACGGTGTTTTCATCATCAATGAAAGGCAGTTGAGTCGTGAACAGGGACTTTTCGTCCGTGATTATTTCCGCGAGGAGGTCATGCCCAGCCTGGTTCCGATCGTGCTCGATAACGTAAAGCGCTTTCCCTATTTGCACGACAGAAGCATTTATTTGATGGTGGTGATGAAGCGTGCCGATTCCAGGGAGCGGTATGCCCTTGTCGAGATTCCAACCGGAACCGTCCCGCGATTTTTAGTCCTGCCTAAGGATAACAAGTACATCATACTTCTGGACGATGTGATCCGGTTTTGTCTTGAAGATTTATTTTTTGACTTTGACTACGACTCCATCCAGGCCTATACCATTAAACTGACGCGTGACGCCGAGCTGGACATCGAACAGGACGTGACCAAGAGCCTGGTAAAGAAAGTGGCTGAAAGTGTCAAGCGGCGCACCAAGGGTCAGCCTACGCGGTTGATCTTCGACGAGGAACTTCCAACATCTGCACTTGGTTATCTCACTCGTCGTATCAAAATGAAGGGCGAGGATCAACCCATTGCAGGTGGTCGTTACCACAACTTTGTCGATTTCATGCGGTTTCCTTCTTTGAACAAGCCTGAACTTCGTCAAAAGAACCCTGCTCCGTTATCCCATCCCGACCTTCCTCCTCGTACCAGTTTTTTCAAGGTGCTCAAGCAAAAGGATGTCTTGTTGAGTTTTCCGTATCAGAGCTATCATCACATTCTTGACTTCCTCCGTCAGGCTTCCATCGATCCCAAAGTATCCCGAATCCAGATTACGCTGTATCGCTTGTCTAAGAATTCGCAAGTGGTCAATGCACTTATTAATAGTATCCGGAATGGAAAGGAATTGGTGGTCGTGGTCGAGTTACAGGCCCGGTTCGATGAAGAGAACAATATCCGCTGGGCGAACCGTCTAAACGAGGAAGGCGCGAAGATCATCTATGGAGTTCCGGGACTGAAAATGCACAGCAAACTGTTCATGATCACCCGCCGTGAAAACGGAAGGAACGTAAATTATGCACATATCGGTACCGGTAATTTCAACGAGGATACAGCCAGGTTGTATTGCGACCACAGCCTTTTGACCTCCGACAGGCGTATAACGGAGGAAGTCGCCAAGGTCTTTCAGTTTTATCAGAACAATTACAAGACCGGGAACTACCGTCACCTGATGGTCAGCCCTTTTGATATCAGGAACAAGCTCCTGCAGCTCATCCAGCGCGAAATTGAAAATGCAAGGAAAGGGAAGGAAGCATGGCTCTTCCTGAAAATGAATAGCCTTACCGACGCCGAGGTGATCCGTAAGTTGTACGAAGCCAGTAAGGAGGGAGTGCGCGTAAGGATGATCATCCGCAGCATCTGCTCACTCATTCCCGGAGCTGAAGGCCTTGGAGACAATATCGAAGTCATCAGCATAGTAGACAAGTACCTCGAGCATGCCCGTGTTTACATTTTCGCTAACGGTGGTGACCCGCTCTACTATCTGGCCTCG
Organism: Bacteroidia bacterium; assembly: GCA_032111385.1. Lineage (GTDB taxonomy): Bacteria > Bacteroidota > Bacteroidia > AKYH767-A > OLB10 > JAJTFW01. Next base: position 228 of record JAULUX010000201.1, on the reverse strand, counting down.
TTCGATCTGATGCAAAGGAATCTCGATCACCGTTCGGAGGTGGCAGTGCCCATTTATGCATCCGAAATCAAGAGACAGCTGAACGATATCATGGAAATCCAGTGGCGCGATAACGTCAAGTCGCGCATGATCAATATCCAGCAGGACAACAAATACCGCATCACGCGTTCCAGGACCCGGCATCGCGCTCAGGACGAAATCCATATCTACCTTTCGAAGTCACACGCA
>JAULUX010000200.1:0-2474 GCA_032111385.1 Bacteroidia bacterium | reverse complement strand
TGACCTACCGGTTCTTTTCCGTGCTTCATCCGAGAAGGGCCCCTATTTCGAAATCGGACCCCAGTTTTCATTCCTTGCCGGTGCCAAGGAGTCCTATACGGACAAAGTGGATGCTTCAAACAGCTACTCTGACAAGGACTTCAAGGATAATTTCGCCGGATTTGGACTTTCTGCTGTCCTTGGATTCGGAGTGGATATCAAACTCACCGAGATGATCAACCTGACCACAGGCCTTCGTTTTGGGTATATGTTTACTGATGCGATGAACGAATACTCGAAGGATGAGGTCGCGGCCGCTACCACTGATAAAAGTATCAGTTATGTTTCCCATTCATCTCATTATGTTGAGGGAAGCGAACAGAAAGCATTCGACTACACCAAAAGCAACCGCGTTTTCGGTGGACTCCAGCTTGGATTGCAGTTCAATCTGGCCAAATAATCCGATTAAAAACGGCATGAAAAAAGGGACCTTTCGGGGTCCCTTTCTCGTTACTTGTATTTTATTTAAAACTTTAAATAGCTTGTTTATTTGACTGATTTAAAATGGTTTAGGCAACAACCTTTCCCATTACCTTGGCCATGGTAAGACCAATATCGGCGGGTGAGTCTACCACATGAATTCCGCACTCGCGCATGATCTTCATCTTGGCAGCAGCAGTGTCTTCCGCACCGCCTACGATGGCTCCGGCATGGCCCATGCGGCGTCCGGGAGGCGCTGTTTGACCGGCGATAAAACCGACGACAGGTTTTTTGTTTCCGTTGTCGCGGATCCAGCGGGCAGCCTCAGCTTCCAGTCCTCCGCCGATCTCGCCGATCATCACGATGGCTTCGGTTTCGGGATCGTTCATGAAGAGTTCAACAGCCTCGCGGGTGGTCGTACCAATGATGGGGTCACCACCGATGCCGATAGCGGTTGAAACGCCCATGCCTACACGGGCGACCTGGTCGGATGCTTCGTAGGTAAGGGTACCTGACTTCGAAACGATTCCGATAGGTCCACGCTTGAACACAAAGCCCGGCATGATACCCACTTTGGCTTCACCCGGTGTGATCACACCCGGACAATTCGGACCGATCAAACGGCAGGAACGGCCTCGAAGGTATTCCTTCACCATGATCATGTCCTTGGTAGGAATGCCTTCGGTGATGGCTACGATCAGCTCAATTCCGGCCTCGGCCGCTTCCATCATGGCGTCGGCGGCGTGTGCCGGGGGAACGAAAATGATGGAGACGTTTGCGCCTTCGTTCCTGACGGCATCGGCCACAGTATTGAATACGGGGCGGTCGAGGTGGCGGGTGCCCCCTTTGGTGGGAGTCACTCCTCCGATCACATTCGTTCCGTACTCGATCATCTGGGTGGCATGGAAGGTGCCTTCGTTTCCGGTGAATCCCTGGACGACTATGCGGGAATTCTTGTTAACCAATACGCTCATGTGCTGTTCTTTGAGGGTGCAAAGCTATCAAAAATCACCCTTCATGTGAACGATAAACAACGAGGCTTGCCACTCATGCACTAATTTTGGCGACTATGAACACCCCGGCCCCCTACCAACCCAAGAACAAGATCCGCGTCGTGACCGCGGCCAGCCTTTTCGACGGGCACGATGCTTCCATCAACATCATGCGGCGCATCATCCAAACCAGCGGAGCTGAGGTGATCCACCTGGGGCACGACCGTAGTGTGAAGGAAGTGGTCGATTGCGCCATCCAGGAAGATGCCAATGCCATCGCCATGACCTCCTACCAGGGCGGGCACATGGAGTATTTCAAGTACATGCACGACCTGTTGAAGGAGCGCGGCTGCGGACACATCCGCATTTTCGGAGGCGGAGGCGGAACGATTCTTCCCGAGGAGATCAAAGAGCTTCACGATTACGGTATTTCCCGGATCTACCACCCTGACGATGGTCGATCCATGGGACTCCAGGGCATGATCAATGACATGCTCGAAAAGTGCGATTTTCCTACGGGCTTTCAGCTGAATGGTGAGGTCAAGAAACTGGATCCACAACACCCCTATTCCATTGCCCGGCTCATTTCCGCGGCTGAGAACAACCGGAAGGAATTCGAATCATTCCAATCCGAAATACTCGCAGGCGCTGAAAAGGCTCATGCTCCTGTTCTTGGCATCACCGGTACCGGTGGTGCCGGTAAGTCGAGTCTGGTAGATGAACTTGTGCGCCGTTTTCTCATCGATTTTCCGGAGAAGAACATCGCCATCATTTCAGTCGATCCCTCCAAGCGAAAAACCGGCGGTGCCCTGCTCGGCGACCGCATCCGCATGAACGCCATCCGGAACGATCGGGTTTACATGCGGTCCCTGGCTACACGTCAGAGCAATCTCGCGCTCTCGAAATACGTGAAGGATGCCGTGGACATCGTTAAGGCGGCCGGCTTCGATCTGATCATTCTGGAAACTTCCGGCATCGGGCAGAGCGATACGGAGATCATCGAGCACAGCAACATGTCTCTCT
>JAULUX010000199.1:0-9344 GCA_032111385.1 Bacteroidia bacterium | reverse complement strand
GATGCTGAAGTTTTGAGTTCGGAGGGATTCCTTCAATACGATGAAGCGGGAGCCGTTTACCGAATTGCAGCCGAGGATAAGCTAAAATCACCGGACGGACCCGGCGCTATGATTCAACTCAACGACGCCAATTGCGTGGTCAGCGGTGAGGGACGACTGAACCTTGGGGTGCGTTTCGGCCAATTCGATTGGAGTACCACCGGCCGGTTCACCAACAATACCATCCAGGACTCGACAAAATTCGATGGTTTTGCAGGGTTGGATTTCATGTTTTCGGGCGATGCGATGAAAGCAATGGCCGATTTGATCCGCGAACAAGCTTCCCTCAAAGCCAGCAACGATGCCCGCAGCATATGGTTAAGAGCCATGCGGGAGTTAGTCGGTACCGAGAAAGCGGATAAACTCGTTTCCGAAATGAACCTCTATGGTGCCCCCCGACGCGTTCCTGATGAACTTAACAAAACACTTTATTTAACAGAGCTTAACTTATACTGGGACAAGGAGTTCCAGTCATACAAATCAGAAGGGCCAATCGGAATCGGGTTCATTGGCAAGGAAGCCATTGGCCGGCAATTGACCGGTCATCTTGAAATTCAGCGTAAGCGAGGCGGGGATATTTTCAACCTATACGTTGAAGCCGACAAATCCACCTGGTGGTATTTCAGCTACACCCGTGGTATTATGCAGGCCATTTCTTCAGACAGCAAGTTCAACGACGCCATCGCTGCGATCAAGCCCGAGAAACGGGTAGCAGACACCAAAGGTGATAAGGAACCCTACGAGTACATGCTGAGTACGGATCGCAAAAAGGCAGAATTCATCCGCAGGATCAAAGGCCAATAGAAAACGGTAAGATATTGATTATTTAACACTTAGGTCACACATGGTGTTGAATTGGCCTAAATTTGGTCCGGGGTATCTGCCAAAATTCAATACCTTTGGTCATCATGGTGCTATTTTCCCTCATTAGTCTGCTGTTGCTTGCCTATCTGCTCGGCTCGATTCCATCGGCAGTATGGATTGGAAAATCCCTTTACGGCATCGATGTGCGTGATTTCGGAAGCGGCAACGCAGGTGCTACCAACACCTTGCGAGTACTGGGCAAGAAGGCGGCTTTGCCGGTGCTGATCATGGACATCCTGAAAGGCTTTGCAGCGGTCAAATTGGTTTGGTTGTCCGGTGAATACCTTCCCGAGACCCGTCAGTTTCTTCACTTCGAACTCAGCCTGGGAATCGCATCGCTTATCGGGCACATTTATCCCGTATTTGCGGGTTTCCGAGGTGGTAAAGGCGTAGCCACTTTATTCGGCATTTTGTTGGCGGTTCACCCGGGAGCAGCTTTGATTTGCATGGGTGTTTTCTTCACCACGCTTCTTCTCACCCAATATGTATCGGTGAGTTCCATCATGGCCGCCATGGTCTTTCCGATCTCGATCATGTTCATTTACCATGAAACGATTCCCGGTCTGAACATTTTCGGTCTTTTCGTTTCGGCTCTCGTACTGGTCACACACCAGAAGAACATCGAGCGCCTTATCCGCGGTGAGGAAGGCAAAACCACCCTTCTACAGCGGCACAAGTAATTCTTCTGTTTTACGCTTTTTAGACTACGCTTAACACGTAACAGGTGTCTGTTACTTTTTGAGTCCGTGTTGCCTGTTTGGCTCCCTTCTTAATCGGTTGTAACCCCGTAGGGAATGCATGCGTAAAAGCCTGCAAACTCAACTCGTACCATGAAAAAGGCCAGGCCGACCATTCTGATGCTCTTGATAGCATTCAGCTTGGTTTCATCCACTTCCCTCCTAGCAGGCAAAAACGAAGCGCAACGATTCCGCGAAGCTGAAAAACTATTTCATGCCAAGCAATACGAAAAGGCCATGCCGATGTTTGCCCAGTTGGTCAGCAGCCATCCCAAGAATTACAAGTACAATTACTACTTCGGAGTTTGCCTGCTGGTTGCCAGTAAGGAGAAAAGCCAGGCCCTGAATTATCTTGATAGAGCACTGGACAATCAAAAAACGCCCGAAGAAGTCTACTACTATATCGGTCGTGCGTTGCACCTGGCCTATCGATTTGACGAAGCCCGTGAATACATCAATGAATTCAACACGGTCGTGGGTCGTGTGGGGGTAAATGAATGGAATACATCGCAGCTGCTGGACATGATCAACAATGCCGAACGAATTCTCGATTTCTCGAAGACCAATCAAATCACCGCCAAGACCGAAGCGACTTCACAGGATTTCTTTGACCGGTACAAATTCAATCAGCCCCAGGGAAAATTGCTCAGCATGCCCGATGAAATGATCGCCAACGCCAAAAACTCGAACGAAGAGCGTCCCACCATCTTTCTAAGCGGAAACGGCCGTGTCATCTATTACTCGGCTTTCGCCCGGGAAACAGGAAGCCGCGACATCTACCGGGTGGAAAAGAACCGCAAAGGACAATGGGGATTACCCGTCCGACTGGATCGAAACGTCAACAGTTCACAAGACGAGACCTATCCCACCTGCAACCACGATGGTCGAATACTTTATTTCAGTTCGAAAGGCCACAATAGCACCGGTGGCTTCGACATCTTTAAAAGCGTTTACAACTCCGCAGACACTAAATGGAAGAAACCGACCAACATGGGGAGTCCTGTCAATTCACCCGATGATGATTACCATTTCCTTTCCTCAACAGACGAACAGAAAGCGTATTTCTCCAGCCAGCGCGAATCGGCACCGGGTACTTTGACCGTCTATCAAATTCCTTATGCCGTCCGTGAAACCCTACCCATTGCCGTGGAAGGGAGGGTCATTACCAGTGGAGATCAACCGACGGGTGGCATCACTGTTCAAGTCATGGACGATGCGACAAAAAACATCACCTCACAACTGACCTGCTCCACTCAAGACGGAACTTTTCCGCTTGAGGTGAATTACCCCGGGATCTACACGTTGACGATTCAAAGTATCGGAAGCGATCCGATGACCGCCCGAATTGAAATCACCGAGGAGATGAATGGCAACTACCTGGACGACATTACTTATTCACCGGGAAGCCGCTTGGAGCTCTCAACACCGCTGGCCAACCAACTTAAAAAAAGCGCAACTGCTGAGGATGGTCATCCAACACAAGAATCCACTCAAACAGACGCCCAAACCGCCAACGGAAGCGTTCACGCTTCAAGCAACGAGCAGGCCTTTGAGATCGGTGACATCGCCGGCGACATCACCGTCTTCAAGGTTCAGATCGGAGCATTTCGTATCCTGAGCCGTGAAGTCGTGAAACAACGCCTGGAAAAAATGACCGACGTAAACATGCTTTCCAGCCACAATGACAACACCTGGTTGCGTTTCTATTTCGGCGAGGAGGACTCTTATGAATCGGCTCATAATCTGCGGAACACCCTGAAACAGGCCGGATTCAAGGACGCATTCGTAGCCGCGTTCCGCAACGGTCAGCCGGTGAACATTCGCGAGGCGCTGGGACAAAGTCAACCCCTGGCCAACGGCCAGGAAGATTGAAACTGTAGGAAAAAACCATATCCTAAAGCCTCGCCCACGCGGGGCTTTTTACATTACAGGTGGCTTGAAATCAATGGAATCCCGATTTCAAATCTTGCCTTACCCCTCCAACTGCTCCTGATTCCCGGTTCAATTCAGCGGTATGGGTATCGGAATTTCAAATCGGACTTCTTACATTTGACATAAACCACCTGAACCCGATGAGTACTTTCCAATTCGCCCCGGCGCAAGAGCAGGAAGTCCTGATGAAAGAGCAGGTTCTGCCCGAACATCAGCTCATTTTATACAACGACGATGTAAACACCTTCGATTGGGTCATCGAAAGCCTGATGGACATCTGCAGCCACGAACGATTGCAAGCCGAGCAATGTTCCCTGATTGTGCACTACAAAGGCAAATGTGCCGTTAAAGACGGTGAAATCGGTAAACTGCGTCCCATGTGTGAAGCCCTTGTCGACCGGGGCTTGAGCGCGGTTATCGAGTAAACCTGCATGCGATTCCCTCTCTTCCCTGTTTTCCTGACCGCGACTCTTTTTTTTGCTTTCGCTTGTTCCCGGGTGCCCGTCACCAACCGGAAGCAGATGAACATGATTCCCGAAAAGGAACTGGTTTCACTCAGTCTGAACGAGTACCAGGGTTTTCTGAAGAAGAATCCCCCTCTTCCTACCTCCGATGCACGTGTGGCCATGGTGAAGCGTGCCGGCAGCCGTATACAGACCTCGGTTGTCAGCTACCTGAGTAAAAACAAACTGGGAAAACGGGTACAAGGTTACCAATGGGAATTCAACCTAGTGAACGACAAAACCGTCAACGCCTGGTGCATGCCCGGAGGGAAGGTCATGGTGTACACCGGACTACTGGATGTCACGCAAAACGAAGACGCTCTCGCCATCGTCATGGGTCATGAGATCGCCCATGCGGTTGCGCGTCATGGCAACGAACGGATGAGCCAGATGCTGATGGCCCAGGCGGGAGGAATTGCCTTGTCGGTCGCTTTACAAAACCAGAGCACACAAACCCGTGGAATGTTCGAAACGGCCTATGGGCTTGGTGCAAGCGTGGGAGTCATACTACCTTTTTCAAGGCTTCATGAAACCGAAGCCGACAAGCTTGGACTCATCTTCGCCGCCATGGCCGGTTACAATCCAAAGGAAGCCCCGAAATTCTGGCAGCGGATGGCCGCGAAGAGCAACGGCAAAACGCCCGAGTTCCTGAGCACCCACCCCAGTGACCAGAAGCGTATTCAAGACCTCAACGAATTCATGCCTGAGGCCATGAAATACTACAAACCCCGCAATTGACCGACGTTTTTTTTACAATCCAACGGGTAGTTAGTTAGGAGACCTTCTGCTCTTATGTGCTTCACACAAGCATTACCTTTGTCTGCAGTAGGATCGATCCTTCTGTTGCAAGCCTTATCACTTTCACATCGCCATGTCCATCTTTCTTATCACCACCCTGATCCTCTTCGGACTGCTGCTGATCGTTCTCGAAATATTGATCATACCGGGTATCGTGGTCGGCTTGCTGGGAGCCATCTTTGTTATTCTGGGGCTTGCCGGCATCTGGACGGAATACGGCAGTACTGCCGGTTGGATCGCTACGGTACTGACCATTGCATTGAGCGCATTGAGCATTTGGTCGGCGTTGCGTACAGGATTTTGGAAACGCTTCTCGCTGCAGGAGAAGATGGAGGGCAAAGCCAACGTGATCGAACCCGATTCCGTCAAGGTCGGTGATCGCGGGCATGCGGTATCGAGTCTTCGCCCGATGGGTTCAGTTCGGGTCAACAACATGCGTTTTGAGGGTGCGTCGGAAAGCGGACAGATCATCCCTCCCAATTTCCCTATTGAAGTTGTCCGCATCGATGGCGGAAAATTGATCGTGCGTCCCGTCCATTGAGACGAGTCTACCGGATTGTGGTAATTTCGCGACAAACCATATCCACATGACCTTTCCATTCCTTTTACTGATGACTGCAGGGGCATTCATCTTCATCCTCCTCTTTCTGTATTTCGTACCTGTCAACCTGTGGATCACGGCTGTGTTCAGCAACGTGCGGATCAGCATTATGAATCTCATCTTGATGCGCCTAAGAAAGGTACCGCCTTCCATCGTCGTGAACGCGCTCATCACCAGTACGAAAGCCGGTCTCAGCGTGACCGCGAACGAAATCGAAACACACTTTCTGGCCGGAGGAAATGTCAACAACGTCATCAAGGCCTTGATCTCCGCTGATAAAGCCAACATCCCCCTCACTTTCAAGCTGGCTACGGCCATCGACCTGGCGGGCCGCGATGTGGCCGATGCGGTGCAGTTGTCAGTGAATCCGCGAGTGATCGATACACCTCCGGTTTCAGCCGTGGGTAAAAACGGGATCCAGCTCATCGTCCGGGCTCGTGTGACCGTGCGTACCAACATCAACCAGCTGGTGGGCGGTGCCGGTGAAGAGACCATCCTGGCCCGTGTCGGTGAAGGGATCGTCACTACCATCGGTTCGGCCGAGGACCACAAAACCGTATTGGAGAACCCCGACCAGATCTCGAAGGTGGTTTTGAGCAAGGGACTGGATGCCGGAACCGCATTCGAGATCCTCTCCATCGACATCGCCGACATCGATGTAGGCGAGAACATCGGAGCCAAACTCCAGACCGAGCAGGCCTCTGCTGATTTGAAAGTCGCCCAGGCCAAAGCCGAAGAACGTAGGGCCATGGCCGTTGCTTACGAACAAGAGATGCGCGCCAAGGCCCAGGATGCGCGCGCCAAGGTGATCGAGGCGGAAGCTCAGGTACCGCTGGCGATGGCCGAAGCTTTCCGCTCGGGCAATCTCGGGGTGATGGACTATTACAAAATGCAGAACCTGCAGGCCGATACAGCCATGCGCGATTCGATCGCCAAACCCGGAGGTTCCGGTAGTGCATCCGAGAAAAAATGACCCTTGAACCCGGTATGAACCCAACGGAAACCCGGACGGATACTTTACGATTCGAGCTCCTGTATACCGACAGTCGCTCGAAGGCCCGTGCCGGCGTTTTGCAAACTCCGCATGGTAAGATCGAAACACCGATCTTCATGCCTGTAGGAACTGCCGGAACCGTAAAGGGTATTCATCAGCGTGAACTGAAACAGGACATCGGTGCTCAGATCATCCTCGGCAACACCTACCATTTGTATTTGCGACCGGGGACGGGTTTGCTTGAAGAAGCCGGAGGACTCCACAGGTTCATGAACTGGGACGGACCGATCCTCACGGATAGCGGAGGATTCCAGGTTTTTTCACTCAGCGACATCCGAAAGATCCACGAGGACGGAGTGCAATTCACCTCGCACATCGACGGGAGCAAGCATTTCTTCACCCCCGAAAAAGCCATCGACATCCAGCGCAGCATCGGCGGCGACATTGTCATGGCCTTCGACGAATGCACTCCCTACCCGTGCGAAGAGCGGGCTGCCGCAAGGTCAATGGAACTTACCCACCGCTGGCTGGAACGCTGCTGCCGGCACATCGACAGCGTGCCTCCCCTCTACGGCCATTCGCAGGCCCTCTTTCCTATCGTTCAGGGCAGCACTTATCCTGCATTGAGAAAGAAGAGCGCAGAATTCATCGCGTCAATGAACCGCTCCGGAAACGCCATCGGCGGGCTTTCGGTCGGTGAACCCGCAGAAGACATGTATTCGCTTACCGATCTGGTGACCGATATTCTTCCAACAGAAAAACCCCGTTACCTGATGGGTGTCGGGACTCCCGCCAACATCCTGGAAGGCATTGCGCGTGGTGTTGACATGTTCGACTGTGTGATGCCCACCCGCAACGCCCGGAACGGGATGCTGTTCACCTGGAACGGCATCATCAATATCCGCAACGAAAAGTGGAAGAACGACCTCCGCCCCATCGTTCCCGAATCCGATTCCTACGTCGACAGCTCCTACAGCTACGCCTACCTCCGCCACCTCCATGTATCGGGTGAGATGCTCGGCGCACAGATTGCCACTCTGCACAACCTGACTTTCTACCTGGAGCTGGTGCGTGAAGCCCGTCGGAGGATCCTGAACGGAGACTTCACCGAATGGAAAAACACCATGGTCGAGGTGCTTAGCCGCAGGCTTTGACCCGACCCTCCGCAGAACCCGATTCGACTGAACGCACCTTGAAACCGAAGCTCCTTGACTGGTACATCATCCGGAAATTCCTGGGTACCTTCTTCTTCGCCCTGGCGCTCATCATTTCCATAGCCATCGTCTTCGACATCAGCGAGAAGATCGATGATTTCATCGAAAAGGAGGCTCCGTTCCGGGCCATCGTTGTGGATTACTACCTGAATTTCATCCCCTTTTTCGCCAACCTGTTCAGTCCTTTATTCGTTTTCATCTCCGTCATCTTTTTCACCTCACGTATGGCTTCCCAGACGGAGATCGTTGCCATACTCGCCAGCGGCGTCAGCTTCAGAAGGATGCTCGTTCCCTACCTGATAGCGGCCTCGGTTCTGGCCTCCCTCTCCTGGTACTTCAACAATTTCGTCATCCCCCATGCCAACACCGGCCGCATCGCTTTCGAGGCGAAATACATCAAAAATCCTTTTGTATTCAAAAACCGCCACGTGCACCGTCAGATCGCACCCGGCGAGTTCATCTATTTCGAAAGTTTCAACAATATCGACGCCGTCGGCTATCAGTTCTCGTACGAGCGTATCAACGACGGCCGGATGGTCTATAAGATCATGTCGGAACGCATCAGTTGGGACAGCCTCAAACAATGCTGGACCATGGAGAATTACTTCATCAGGAGCATTGATAGCCTGAGCGAGCAGATCCAAAGCGGATTCCGTAAGGATACCGTTTTCAAATTCCATCCGACGGAATTCAACCGGCGCTCGAACTTCATCGAAACCATGGATACACCCGAGTTGAACCGGTACATCGAGCAGGAAATCATGCGGGGTTCGGAGGAAGTGCCTTTTTATCTTGTAGAAAAACACAAGCGGGTGTCATATCCCTTCGCCACATTCATCCTCACCATCATCGGCGTATCGCTCTCCAGCCGCAAGGTTCGGGGAGGAATCGGTGTTCAGCTTGGAGCGGGAATCCTGTTAAGCTTCGCCTACATCCTGTTCATGCAAATCAGCCAGACTTTCGCGACCAACGGCGATATGCCGGCATGGCTTGCGGTTTGGATACCCAATATCCTTTTCACGCTCATCGCTGCGGCTCTTCTGAAAAAGGCCGAGGAGTAAGCCGGCTCAAGAAGCTACCTGATGCCCCTCGTACACCCGGATCCGGTTGTAGAGGGTGTCGCGCTCGACAGGGATTCGTCCGCTGCCACGGATGAGTTCTGTGAGTTGTTCTGTCGTCAATACGGGCACCTGCTCTTCCGACCCCGCCATGGAATAGATCTTGGTGCTGTCGTCAATAGTTCCGTCCAGGTCGTCCACTCCGAATGACTGCAACAGCTGGGCCGTACTGCGTCCGATCATGGGCCAATAGGCTTTCACGTGGTCGAAATTATCGAGATAAATACGGGCAATCGAATAGGTCTTGAGGTCATCGATAAGGTTGGCCTCGGGCAATTGCGACATGTCGTTGTCCTTGTTCCTGAACTTAAGGGGGATGAAGGTCTGGAAACCGCCGGTCCGGTCCTGCAGTTCGCGCAAACGGCGCATGTGATCGATGCGGTGACTGAACTTTTCAATCTGGCCGTAGAGCATGGTAGCATTGCTGCGAAGACCTGCACGGTGAACGGCTTCGTGGATCTCCAACCAGCGGTCTCCGTCGCATTTGTCGGCGCAGATCACTTCCCGAACCTCGGGAGCGAAAATCTCGGCACCGCCTCCGGGG
>JAULUX010000198.1:0-3059 GCA_032111385.1 Bacteroidia bacterium | reverse complement strand
TTTAATTGCTCCCAGGCCGTACGCATCTCCTCCGACCAGTTGATGTCGTCCACTACCACCACCGCATTGTCGCTCAGGCAGGGTTTGCACAATTCGATATAGCGTAGAGTAGGTTCGAGGCGATGATGACCATCCAGGTACAGGTAGTCGATACGGGGGTTGTTCTTTAAAATTTCCGGAAGGACGGTGTCAAACGGCCCCTCAACGAGCTGGATGTCAAGGTTGGGGAATTCGCTGAAATTGTGCCTGGCAAGTTTGGCGGTCTCCGGGCAGCCTTCTGCCGTGATGAGTTTGCCTGCAGCATTACCCGTTGCCTGATAGAGTGCACTGATTCCAACCGATGTACCCAATTCCAGCATGAGGCCAGGTTGCAGGTGGCTTACCAGGCGATGAAGCATCCTGGCATAACGCGGCGGTTTGGACGAATTTCGAGTGATGTATCCGATGCTTCTTTCGTGAAATGTTCGTCCGCTGAAGCCGGCCCCGAAATCCCGTATTGAAATCGTCCGATCGTCCCGCAGCAGTCGATTTCGCAACCCCTCGATCCGACTGTACGTCTTCTCTTTGCGGTCACGGTTCAGTACGGCTTTATATAGCCCGTAGGCGAAAGGGGCCTGCAAACCATGCAGGTTGACTGCATTGAGGTAATACCGCAGATAGCGGAGACCCAGGTCAAGGTGACGGTTGGGGATGGTCATGCGCAAATCAACGCAAAGATGCTCGAATTGACCGGAAACGAGGCCTGTAAAATCAGGTCGGGTGGCTACTTCCGGTTTCCTTACTTTTGAAGAATGGAACAGATGATCAGTGTTCGTGACATCTCGCGTTTATACAAAGTAGGAGCGGAAACGATTTATGCCTTGCGATCGATCAGCCTGGACATCCACAAAAATGAATATGTAGCGCTGATGGGGTCCTCGGGTTCAGGGAAGTCCACACTGATGAATGTGCTCGGTTGCCTGGATACGCCCACCGGTGGGAAATACTTTCTGAATGGCGTCGACGTTTCAGTGATGAGTGACAATGAGTTGGCAGAAGTTCGAAATAGACAAATCGGATTCGTTTTCCAGACATTTAACCTACTTCCCCGTTCTACCGCCCTTGAAAACGTTGCGCTCCCCTTGGTATATGCCGGAGTATCCAAGGCTGAAAGGGAGCAAAGGGCCCTCAGGGCTTTGCAGGACGTAGGATTGGGTGATCGTGTGACGCACAGGCCCAATGAGCTTTCCGGTGGGCAACGACAGCGCGTGGCCATCGCCAGAGCCTTGGTGACCAAGCCCGCCATCATTCTTGCCGATGAACCCACCGGTAATCTTGACTCTAAAACTTCTTATGAGATCATGGCCCTGTTGGCCGAAATACATGCCAAAGGCAACACGGTTATCCTGGTCACCCACGAAGAGGATATCGCCCGCCATGCACACCGGATTGTCCGATTGAAGGATGGAATGGTGGAATCCGATGGACCGAATGCCAGCCCTGTTGAAGCATCCAAACAACCTGCATGAAGATTTACACTAAAACCGGTGACAAAGGGCAGACTTCACTGCTTGGCGGCACCCGGGTGCCTAAGCACCACCTCCGAATCGAGGCCTACGGCACTGTGGATGAGTTGAATTCATGGATCGGTTTAATCCGTGACCAGCCCATCGACGACCATAGCATCACCTCCTTGATTGAAATCCAGGACAGGCTTTTTACCATTGGCTCTCTTCTGGCCGAAGATCCGGAGGGAAGTAGGATGGAACTGCCTCCGCTTCAGGAAGACGACGTTTTGTTTTTGGAAAAGGAGATTGATCGAATGGAAGAGGCATTGCCATCCCTGAGGTCTTTCATACTTCCCGGCGGCAATACCGTTGTATCCTATGCGCACATTGCCCGATGTGTATGCCGCCGTTGCGAAAGGGTGGTGACTCATCTGGGTGAAGAATCCACCATCGATCTGCGTATTCTGGTATACATAAACCGCCTTTCCGACTATCTCTTCGTGCTGAGTCGGTTCTTCGGTCAGTCTTTCAATGTGGCCGAAACGCCCTGGTTTCCCAGAATGTGAAAAAAAGGCCTGAGAAAAGGGTGGTTTTTTCGGTTTTCATTTCATTATTTTTGCGCCCCCCTTCCCGAAAGACGGAAAGGATAATTAACCGTAAAAAACAATTAAAACATACCAACGATGTACTGGACACTTGAATTGGCCCAACACCTTGAGGACGCGCCCTGGCCGGCCACCAAAGACGAATTGATCGATTATGCCATCCGCTCAGGTGCTCCCATGGAAGTGATCGAGAACCTTCAGGAACTGGAGGACGAGGGCGAGCCTTATGAGACGATTGAGGAGATCTGGCCGGACTATCCCACAAAGGACGATTTCTTTTTCAACGAAGACGAATACTGATCCGACCACTGGATCCTGACAATGCCCCGGTACGCTGATGTCCGGGGCATTTCTTTTTTTACTGGAGTGCTATCTGTTCAACCAAAACGAAAAAAGCCGTCTTCTCAGACGGCCTTTTTCGAATTTGTAAGCTGTATGATTAGTTCACAGTCACCTTTTGGGTAGTGGTGAAGCTGTTGCCTTCAACTTTGATCATGTAAATGCCTTTGGCGAATGTGCTCAGGTCGATCTGCTCCTGAATGTCGCTCATTCGCAAGTTGCTCACCTCTTCACCCATCATGTTAAAAATGCGAACGAGTGCATTTTCAAATTTCATGACACGGAGGTTGAAGATTCCTGCGTTCGGATTCGGATAGATCTGCACGCCGCCTGGATTGGAGTTTTCTGAAATGCCTGTAGAAATACCAATGTTGATCAGGTCAATACGGATAGAGCTGGATCCTTGAACAGGACTTGTTGTTGGAACGAAAGCATGCCAGGCGATATGGTAAGAGCCGGATGTGGCAACCGTGAAGTTGTTGACGGAGTTATAGTAGTTAGTATCAATCACTTCAACGGCAATGGATTGAGTGCTGGCTGCAATAGTTTGTGCAGTTCCGAGGAATACCTCAAGGCTGCAGGGTGCGGTCAATTCAAACTGACGGAACCAGTAGTTCAGGTTATAGGT
>JAULUX010000197.1:0-4787 GCA_032111385.1 Bacteroidia bacterium | reverse complement strand
ACTCCTGATAAAACGGCCGCCTGGATCCGACCGGTGTGTTTTCGTTGCATCTCTACGTCGGCGAGGCTAGTATGGTCAATAAAACGATGACTCCTGTTATAACGACTGCCAGGATCCCTCCCTTGCGTTTCCTGGGCTTATCTACGTCGGCAAGGGTGGTGTTGGTTTGTGCCTTGTACAGTGAGCCGGCTTCTACAAGCCGGATGTCAGTAGTGTCCATATTCCTGAATCGGGCATAATCGGCCGGCCATCCGGTGACGGTCACAGTGTTCATGCCCCGCCTGCTATCGATGCTGAAGGTTGGCTCTACCAATACATCGGCCTTCTGCTCCTGTAAAGCACCGGCAATGGCCGCTTCTTTAAGTTGGCGCAAGTTCAGGGATTTGCGCTTGTCGTCTACAGTAAAGCTGGCTTTTGCCGGTCGTACATTCAAGTCTGCTACAACCGGAAGTTGGATTATCCCGGGTCCATTTATTTCAGTGGACTTTGCGGTACGGCTTTTATAAACTGCATTGCTACAAGAGGCCAAAACCAGAAGGCTTAAACAAAGGAGGAGACGGATTGACATTTTCTAACTTCCGGGTTATAGTTGAGTAGTGCGAGCTTGACGTTGTGTCCTCAAAACTAAAATTTAGGACGCAATGAGACAGGGATTATCAAAAGAAAAGTGGGATTCGATCGGTTGACTTGTTTCAGCCCTGTCGATAGCTGATGACCAATTGATACTGCCTTTGGTGTTGATACGAAAAGCGCACTCATTGATTCGGGCCCGGTTTGCGGAGGATCTTATCCATCGATTTTCCTTTCGCCAGTTCGTCGATGAGCTTGTCCAGGTAACGCATCTTGCGTGTGAGGGGATTGTCGATTTCCTCCACACGATAACCGCAGATCACGCCGGTGATCAGTTCGGCGTTGGGGTTGAGTCGGGCGCGTTCGAAAAAGGTCTTGAAGGTGACCTTCTCTTCAATTAATCCCATCAGCGTTTGAACATCGAATCCCGTCAACCATTCCATGACCTGGTGGAGTTCCCCTACAGTCCGTCCTTTACTTTCCACTTTCTTCACATAATAGGGGTACACTGTTGCGAAGATGATCTTCGCCATACGTGCATCGTGTTCGGGGGTGGTTTTCATCTTACTTCAGTTTTTCCAGGCGCCCTTTTCGCTTCACCAGGTTCTTGTAGTCCCACTGGATATCCCTCGATTTTCCAAGCCAGCGAACCAGGTCATCCAGCGGGATGTCCTCTGCTGCATTGAAAAACACAGAGGCGTCCTTGAACTTTTCACCCCGCACAGCCAGGTGGGGCTCATCAAAGTCCGCACCGCTCCAGAACATCAGGCGAATGCCTTTTTTCTGCTTGCTATAGCCCACGATGGGATTCCCCTCCAGGAACCAGACCGGGTGGGCATGCCATAGTTTGCTTTCCGCATCACCCAACTCGCGATTTATTGCATCTGACAGCAAATGGCAAATCTCCTGTTCGTCGGACGAAAGGTTTAAGTGATATTCCGTAATCGTGGAGTTCATGGAGGAGGAATGATACGAATGAACCATTTGAACTTTCAGGGCGGGTAGTATATGGTTTTCGGAAGCTGATTTTTTTCAGGGCATCCGTCAACTGGATAGTGTCAATGAAACCCCGTAGCCATTTGACTTTGGTAACCTGGCCACGAATATGAAAAAAAGTTTTTTAGGTCCGGTTTAACAACATCCACCACCGGGGGTACAGCGCTCTGTTTTTGTTTCCAGGCCGGCCAACTGCAATTTCTGCTTTTCCTGAGGAATTCCACAGTTGTCTTTCGCCAGGCAGTTGGTTTGCTTCGGAGTCAGTAAGAAGTAACCGCCTTCGAAGTCCAGGCCGTATTTGCCAATGGTCTCAGACTGGTATTCAATTTCGATCTCCAGATCTTCATTTTCGAAAAGGTTCTCCGCCAGGGCGATGATCGTTGAAAGTTTGTCGGGATGCAGACGGTGTTCGGTGTCCCGGGCAACCCAAACCTGAAAACTGATCGCCTTTTCCTGTCTTACCGTACCACCGCAATCGATGAAGTGCTTGGTGATGAGTCCGGCTTCAGTGATATGAAAGTGTTCAGGAACAAATGTCCCGTCGGGTTTTACAAAGTGTAAAGCACTGACATTGTTCAGATGTTGTTTTAAGGTTGATAGTTTCATTGGGCTTGATTTTGATTAACAGGTTTTGTTTTTCTTCTTTTCCAATCGGATTGAGATGTTCGCGAAGTAGCTTTGAAGTATGGCGATTGCTTTTTCGTCGATGCAGTAGCAGATGGTATTACCTTCAATACTTCCCTTGATGAGTCCTGCGTTTTTTAGTTCCTTCAGGTGTTGAGAAACGGTTGGCTGTGCCAGGGGTAATTCATTCACGATATCACCACAGATACAGGAATCCACTTTCATCAGGTATTCCATGATGGCGATTCTGGCCGGATGCCCCAAAGCCTTTGCCTGAGCCGCAATCGCGTTTTGCTTTTCGGTGAAATGGTCGGTTTTTGTGGCTCCCATGCTAAGATCTTATTATTGCAATATTACGATGAAATTGGATAACGCGAATACAGGAATGATATGATCGTTATCATTCAAAGGCTTGAAGGAAAATTATGGATGGATATCGGATCAGCCCTTTGCGGTTAATTTAGCTGGGGGTGTCTTAAACCCCTATTAACTGGACGTTTTTCTGTTTGAGGTTTAGTTTGTTTGAGTGTTGATGTTCACCGCCTAGGCGAAGGTAGGCCGTTTCGTGCGAGTGTTCAAGGCTATACAGAGCGGTCGCCACGCACTGGGGCTCTCCGCCGTCCGGCCTTGACCACGCGCCCGAGCCCGGCTCAATGGTCTGCCTAAGCGGTGAACAAGCAAAACCTTGTACCCATTTTTCCATTGGTGTAAATCCGTTGAGTGAACCATGCCGGCGCCGGCAGTTGTACCAATGCATGTATTTTTCAATATGCTGTTTCGCATCATAATAACTCAAGAAAATGTGTCGATCCATCAACTCGGTCTGTTGGATGGAATGGAAGGCCTCGATGTATGCATTTTCTTCCGGGGTGGCCACATGAGTGAACTCTTGCAAGGCTTCCAGATCCTGTAGCGCCTGGCGCACTTTATTGGCCAGGAACTGTGAGCCGTTATCATTGCGGATGAACACGCCCTTGAGGCCGTAGCGTAAATCCAGCCATCGAATCAATGCGATCACATCGGCTTGCTTCACACTTTGCTGAAAGATCCAGCACAGTATCCGGCGGCTATACACATCCATGATGGCCAGCTGATAGAACCACCGGTTTTCACCCTGAACCCACACATGTTTGATGTCCAGGCATAAGTATTCCATGGGACGAACGGCTTTAATCCGCCGGAACTGCACCCAACGACGCTTGCCTTGGGTGCGGATGACCTTTCCGTTCAACAGCCGGTGCTCATCCATGAGTCGATAAACCTTCTTGGCATTGATCCAATATCCCAGGCTACGAAGCTATTTGGTCATCATCTGATAGCCATACACGCAGTAATCCTGGCCCAGGATCGTCCGGATCTGTTTTACCACCTGGTTGTTTTCCACCATTCCATCTCCCCAAGGGGTATGGGTACTGGCCTTCATTCCCCTTGGACCAGGATGAGGTTTGTAATGAAAGCTACTCTTGGCTACGCAGGCCCACTTACACAGTTCTTCTGTCCCTGCTCGATTCCTGTATCTGGCGATCATCTCTTTGCGTTGTGCAAGCGGGCCTGGTTCTTTTTTATGAGTTCGGTTTTAAACTCCAGTTCAATGGCTTGCTTGGCAATGATGCGCTTGAGGCGTTCGTTCTCCTCCTCAAGTTCACGCAACTGTGGATCAACACGTCGGAATGAACCCTTCAATCCCTCTTTCCCGTTGGCCAGGTACTTCGCCCTCCAATAGCGAAGAACGGATTGCGCGAGGTTGTACTTCCGACAGGTCTGCACCACACCCTCACGTTCGGCTTCCTGGAGGATACTCTGCTTCTCCTCCGGGGTAAACTGTCTTCTGGTTTTTGTCATGTTCCCTAAATTTAAGTGGACTAAATTGATTTGCAATTTTCGTCCAGTCTTTTAGGGGGCTAAGACAGGGGGAGGAAAGTCCGACTTTACTGTCGGCGAAATGGACAATCGACGAAAGACACGGATAGGGAATTGAAAATGAAGTTTTGATCCCAGCCGGATTTTCAAATGAACGAATCTTAAAATAGCGGCATTTAGAATTACTGCGATCCTTTATCCTTTGTCCGGAAGAACTTGTGCATGGATTTCCGACGGAAGTAATGCGGAGCTTACATTTTTTATAATAGAAGGATAGTCCAAGCGGTTCAATCTTTTAAGACAGGAATCTTAAAGATATATTGATTACAAGCGGGCTTTCCAAGAATGAATGAAAAACGAAATGCAATGATAAAAGACGATTGTTGATTTTGATTCAGGCAGGATTCACAAAAAGTCAGTGAATGCATGAGCCAACTCGCTTTTCATGTCGATCTGTTCTATCTTTTTTTATCTGCTTGTGTGATGGCTATAAAAAAACCTGCACCAAACAGAAGCGTTATAAAACCGGCGAAATAGGGGATGATTTCAGTCATTTTTTGAATTGTTTATGAGTTTTAAATAAATGCCGAATGCTAAAATCGATGGAACCCAAAGCCCAATAAAGGTTCCATCAGCCTTTTCCCCAAGAAAATAGAGGGTTTCGGAAAAGATCAATGATAGAATGGCAGCTAAAAACAGAAGTTTGTCGGCCAGTGTGAATTTCTTGAACATGTCGA
>JAULUX010000196.1:0-4244 GCA_032111385.1 Bacteroidia bacterium | reverse complement strand
AGGCGGATGTATCCGATACCGGGATCAATAATACCGTAGTAGGGGACGTTCGGAATGGTGATTTCTTGTCGGCGCAGGGATTTCTTCAACGGTTTGGTTTCACCGGGGCGCTCGATAGTCAGCACTAATTCGGTTCCCGGAGTGCCTTTTAGCATACGGCTCACTTCATCGTACTTCTTGCCTTTGAGCGGCTTACCGTCGATGCTGCGCAGGATGTCACCGGCCATCAGGCCGCCTTTCTGGGCGGGGAAGCCTTCATAAGGGTCGGTGATGATCACGTCTTCGTCTCTTTGTCCGATCAATGCGCCGATGCCGCCGTACTGACCCGTCGTGATGAATCGGTAATCCTCGGCATCTTCTTCGGGGATGTATTGCGTGTAGGGATCAAGACTTTCCAGCATCGATACGATTCCCTCTTCAATCAGCAGGCCGGAATCGGTAGGGTCCACATAATACAACAGCAATTCACGGATCACCGTGGTGAAGATGTCGAGGTTACGCGATATCTCGAAGCGGTTGTCGTCCGCGATTCGGAATGCGCTCAAACCCCAAACGGAGGCGGTTAGGACGAGTAAGAAAAGGATGCGCAATGCGGTTCGCTTCATGGTCTTTGTGTTCTTACGCCTTCAGGGCACAGGGTCGTATCCATGTCCTCCCCAGGGGTGACAGCTCAAAATCCGCTTGAGGGTGAGCCAGCTGCCTTTCAGCGGACCGTGTTTGCGGATGGCTTCGGCACCGTAATCTGAGCAGGTGGGCGTGTACCTGCAGGCAGGTCCGAGGTAGGGGGAAATCCCTTGTTTGTACAGGCTGATGAGGCCCAGCAGGAGGCTACTGATCGGTTTTCTCATGCGTCTGTACAAGTCGTTTCAAAAGTAGGACTATTTTTTCTTGGGTAAGGAGATGGTCGGGCTCCGAACCGTGGCGGTAGACCAGCAGCAACACCATGCCGATTTCCTTTTGTTTACACCACTGCAGTAAATCGTGTTTGTTCTTCCGGTAGGCTTCCCGCATGCGTCGCTTCATTCGGTTCCTGTCAACCGCCAGTTTCATTCTTCGCTTGGGTACGCTGAATGCGATCTGCACGGGCGACGATTCTGCATAGGGAACCGCCAGATAATGGATAAGGAAGGGGTCGGACCGAAGCGCTTTGCCCGATGCCATCAAGGTGTCGAGCGCTTTACGACTCTTCAGTCGCTCCGTTGCGGAAAGTGTGTTTCGTTGGGATGCGGAGGACATACTCTGGAAGAACCCGGATGGAAGCAACCGGATTGTTCCGGTCACACAAGGCATTCTACTTGTTCTTCTTGATGTAATTTTCGATGCTCATCGTCATCGAGGGGGCTTCGGGAACGGGCGCTTGGATGTCCAACCGGAGGCCGGCATCGGTCACTGCCTGGGAGGTCTGGGATCCGAAAGCGGCGATCAATGTGTTGTTCTGCTGGAAGTCAGGGAAGTTCTTGAATAGGGAAGTCACTCCTGCAGGACTGAAGAAAACCAGCATGTCGTATTTCACGTCGGCCAGGTCGCTGAGGTCGGAGCAGACTGTACGGTAAATGGTGGCGCGGGTGAATTGGATGCCATGGCCGGTGAGTACGTCGGCCATGTCCTGCTTGGCGATGTCGGAGCAGGGAAGCAGGAAGTTTTCTTTCTTGTGTTTTTTCAGGACCTCCACCAAATCATTGATGTTCTGTTTTCCGGAAAAGATCTTGCGCTTGCGGAAAGTGATGTATTTCTGCAGGTAGAAAGCAGTGGATTCAGAAATACAGAAGTATTTGAGCTCCTCCACATTGGTGATACGCATCTCTGCGCACATCCGGAAGAAATGATCGGCCGCATGACGGCTCGTCAGGATCACCGCGGTGTGGTCGGGGATGTTCACCCGGTCCTTGCGGAAATCCTTGGCCGGGATGCCTTCCACGTGGATAAAGGGCCTGAAATCAATCTTCAGGTTGTACTTTTTCGCAAGGTCGTGGTAAGGGGATTTGTCCGTTTCCGGCTTCGGCTGTGTAACGAGAATGGATTTTACTTTCAAGGGACGACGAATGGTAACTTCCAGACTGTTTGCCTCTTCATACCATATGGCCAACTTTCCAAATGATTAGCAGTGGCGCTATTTCGAAGGCACAAAAGTACAAAAACAAATGGAAGATGGAAGCCCCGGGGATGCTTAACCAGATTGCTGCGGCTTTGACAAGACGATAGAGCAAAAGGATGCCGACAAGGGTCAGTGTGATAAACAGTGTCCACTGGGGAATGGGTTCGGGGGCATAGGCGATCAGGATGTTCGCCGGCAGAAGAACGAGGCCACACATCATTACCGTCAGGAAAATGGCAAATATGTAGTGCGCTGCGGGCCGTTCCTGGTCGAAAACGGAACTAAGGAAACGTACAGCGACCATCTTGAAGGAATAGGCCAGTGCGACAAGAAGCGAGAACAAGGTGAAGCGAAGCAGTCCCGTTTGAAAAAAGGGGATTTGCCAGTGGAAATGATAACTGATCCTATAGAGGAACATGCCCATGAGTGCGTAGGAAAGGATGGAGAGCACCAGAGAGGCCCGCTGCAATAAAACGCTTTCGTCGCGTACAATCTGGTTTGCAGCTGTGGTGTTGAAGTAGGCGGATACCAGCTGAGTGAATATCCGATGGAAGAAATACCTGAACCAGGTGAGGCAGCCCAGCAACAGGATCAAGGTGATGGTGAACCAGGAGGGATTGAGCTGCTCGAATGGCTGGGCATTGGGGTTGACTGGATGAAGCAGGTGTCCTTTGAACAATCCCGGTCCCTGAAGCGGGAAAGATCCGTTTCCGGAAGCGCCTTCGGTCCACAGGGTATCCTCTTCGTCACTGAATCGGAAATTATCTCCACCCTCCAGGGAGTCCTGCCAAAGCGAGTCCTGCGCGAAGGCAAACGAGGAGTCGCCTCGTTGTGCAGTGTTCGGATCCGGTTGGGTAAAGGGCATGCAAGCTGTTTTGCGGTGTCAAAAGTACAAGCGAAAACAAAGCGCGGAAGAATTCAGATCAGGTCCATCCCCTGAGTGCGTACCAGGCCAGCGCCAGCAGCTCGCGGCTGCAGACCAGTTGGTACTGCAGGTGATTCCAGACCTGGTACCGCAGCTGAGTGCTTTGTCCTACTGCGGGTAGGGGAATGTCGTTGCCGCCCAGCTTATTGTCGTCGTAGCGGAGGTCGGCCATGCCGGGATCTGCGAATGTGGGAACGCCACCGGTTGTTCCAAGGCCCGCCTTTCGAAAGCTCTTTACCGCTCTTCGCATGTGTTCAGGGGAGGTGATGATCAGCACTCGTGCCTCTTTCCCCAATCTGCCGGCAGTCTGAATCGCCTCTTCCCGGGTGTTGCGGCAGGCTGGAAGCATGCTGATCCTGGAGCTATCGATACCCCGTAGGATGAGTTCGTGGCGGATGGCGGCTGCTGCGGTTAGGGTGGAATCGCCGGAGGTTTCGGTGGCTTGGGAAACCAAAACATGAGCTTCCGGAAAGGTTTTCATCAGCGAGGAGGTGTACCAGCATCGCAGCAGGGCGGTTTCGCCCGGGAATCCGCCCCCGCCCAGAACTACCAGGTGAGTCGGCCTGAACCGGAATGTCCCCTCGCTTGTACCGAGCCAGTGGTAGAGGTAAAAAGGTCCGGTCGTAAAAGCGAAGAGGATGCTGAAGATCAAGATCAACCCTGCCATGTTCAGCAGGTACCGAAACGCGACCAGGAGTTTTTTCACGTTCCAAAACTAATCCCTTTCACATGCTTTCCCCGATTTTTGAAAAACGCTGCATTGTTCGGGATGCGGCTTTCAGATTAACTTCGTCTCCATATGATCCGTTCGCTGCTGCTCCTGTCCGCAATGAGCCTCACTGTATGCTCTTGCCGTCCCTCTGATCAGAAAACAGGTAAAGACACCATGAAAACAACCGATGTCCACTCTTTTGCTCGTCCTTTGGAAGCGGTTGTGCGTCACATCGACCTGGAGTTGAAGGTCGATTTCGATTCCAGCCGCCTATCCGGTTTCGCCGATCTCAGCATCGAGAACTTGAGCGGTACCGGCAAACTACACCTCGATACCCGCGATCTGCAGATCAAAGCGATCACCCGCGACGATAGCGTTTCCGCGGAATACATGCTGATGCCTGCACAACCGATACTGGGTAGTGAATTGGTGATCGACATCCTCCCTTCCACAAGCAAGGTCCGGATTGCCTATTCGACAAGCCCTAAGGCTGCTGCACTCCAATGGCTTCG
>JAULUX010000195.1:0-2890 GCA_032111385.1 Bacteroidia bacterium | reverse complement strand
TGGAACACCACTCCGCCACGCACCACCGCAGACATCTATAATTTATGTCCGGGTATCTACAAGGTGTACTCTGACGACGGTGCGGCCTGCCAGGACAGTTGTGAAATTATCATTCCGAACACCCCTTGCGACGGCTATGTTACCTACACCCAGGGCGGATACGGATACAAGCCCTCCGGTAATAATCCTGCCATGTACGTGAAACGGAATTTCAACACCGTCTTCCCGAACGGCATTACGATCGGATGCAACAACACCATCACCCTGACGAATTTCCAGGCAATCCTGAAATTCCTGCCCTGCTCAGGTACGCCATCGGCGTTGCCTGCAGGTAGCCTTGTCAATCCCATCGGCTACAAGAACACCCTCGCCGGACAGCTGGTCACAGCGATATTGAACGTTGGATTCGATTCAGCAGCAGCCAACTTCGCCCCTGCCACCGGCCGACTCGGACATTTGGTATTGGTCAGCGGTCCATTGCGCGGTTACAACGTAAACGAAGTGATCGAGGTAGTTAACCGCCATATCGGAGGATGCGACAGCACCTATACCTTCTCGCAATTGAACTACATCCTCACGAAAATCAACGAGAACTACAACGGAAACAACACCGGTTCTACCAACAACTGCTACCTGGCTTGTCCGATCGAGGGAGTTGGAAGCCTGAGGATGGTCGATATGCCTGCTGACCCGGCCATGGATATGGACTGGTCCATCGCACCGAATCCAGCCAAGGAACTGGTCCGCATCAGCATGGTATCCTCGTCTGACAACCTCATCACGATCGAGTTGTTCGATGTGAACGGAAAAAGAGTTGAAATGCTGTACAGGAACCAGGTCTTTGCTGGTCAACCTGTCAACATCGATTACGATGTAACAGGACTCATGCAGGGCACCTACATGGTCCGCGTGACCGGAGAGCAGTACAATGACATCCGACGTCTTGTGATCACCAAGTAAAGCAATGTGCAACCATAACACAGGGCCGGTTCATTCCGGCCCTGTTGGTATCCAGTAAAAAAAGTAAACAGACAGAAATAACAAATCCAATGAGACACGTATTGATCCTCTCGATCGCCGGCCTTATTCTGCTAAATACTGCAAGCGCCCAATACGCTCCCAGCGCCATCAAACAAGGGGCAGAGGCCAACCGGAATCAAAATCCCGACACTACAAACCTGAATGAAGTACAGGTCAGCGCCGAAGCCTATCCACAAACCCAACTCGTCGGACCTTACAAGCAACCGGCATGGACACTTGTACGGAAATTCCCCGCCACCCGGGTGTACCTGATGACGCCTCCGGGCACGAACATGTACGAAAAGTGGGTGGATATGCGTGTCCGAAAAAAAGGCCCTTCACAGGTCCGTTTCCGCGATGAATTTGCATTCGGTTTAGGGAAGCGGCTTGAACTCGACCTGTATCTGCATACAGTGCTGGAAGGACGCCCGGGGGAGTACGCGTTCGGATGGAGAGGCTTCAGTTGGGAGGTGCGTTACGCACTCGCCGACTGGGGCAAGATCTGGGGAAATCCTACGCTCTATTTTGAACACAAAATCCTCAACGGCAACATGGGCATCGAGCCAAAGATCCTGCTCGGTGACCAGATCGGAAATAGAAGCATTTGGGGCCTCAACCTGATCTACGAAGCCTACCTTGCCGAACGCCGCGCCGATCAGGAAAGGGAATGGGCATCTACCGCCTCCTACGGCTACCTGGTCAATGACGACCTGACGGTAGGCCTAAGCACCATGTACCGTTACAATGACGTGGACTTCAGTGATGAATTCTACACCGGACCACTCCTCCAATACCGCTTCAGCGGCAAGGCTTATATCAGCATCGAGACGTTGTTAGGCACAACGGAAGAATCTCTCAGTTCGAGGAACACGTTGATTTTTGGGTGGAGGTTTTAAGTCAAGAAAGGAACCTATCCAATCGTATCTAGGATTTGAGCCGGTTGCATAACTGAACTACTTCTTCGGCAGCGAGGCTCGGGGCGAAGGCCGTATCCGAAATACCGGAAACGACACGTGTGATATCGTGATCGATCGTGCCGGTTTTCGCCCATTGGGAGGCGGTGGCACAGGTGATGTAGGCCGAGAAGTTGCGGTGCTCGGAACCGGGGCGTTCGCCGATGATGTGGATGAGGATGTGTTTGGATGAGCCGTTGTTGGTATTGCCAAACAAAAGCTCGCCGGTGCGGTAACCGGCCCTAACGCGTCCGTTTCTGAAGACGATATTGGTTTCGCCAGAGCGGAAACCTCCCTGGTCCAGGCGCTGGCGCAAGGCCTGCAGGAAGGGCATTAAGTGGCCCTGATCAAAGAGCGAGCGCACGTTGAGTCCGTCAGAGATCACCAGCTGCACTTCGGGTATCGAATCACCCCAGGAGTTGCGTAGTTTTCGTAAACCGTCCACCGCTGCAGTACTCAATCGTTCTCCACTGTTGGGATGATAGACATAGTCGATGCGGTCATCTGACTCGGTTTTGAAAAGAACATGATTGGGAATGGTCAACACCAATGCATCGTCGAGTTCCTGCCAGAGGCAATACTTGGCATCGGCGTATAGTCGCCTGATCTCCTGGTCGAGTTCCACCGGCGGCATCCAGTACTCCTCACCTGTACCAACGGCGATGGGTACGCCCCGTTTCCGTACACGCGCAATGGCTTCGTTCCCCTCCTCCCGGATTTGCTCCTCGGGACGTTCATCGCCCTTGGCGCGCTTGTACTGCACATATACCCCTACCGGATCACCAAAATGTCGAGCGGGCTTACCGTCTTCCAAAACCACGCCCAAGCTGTTGAAGAAGGACCACATCTTATCGTCGACCTTGTAACCGAATTTGTGACGGATACGCAGATGATCGCTGAACGATGTAGTCAGGTAA
>JAULUX010000194.1:0-7218 GCA_032111385.1 Bacteroidia bacterium | reverse complement strand
TAATAAAATTGTAAAAAAAATCCGCGAATATCTTGCTTGTTTACTGCAAAACAACAGGGATTAAAGTGAAAAGGAGGAATTGTTGGTTTTTACGCCAATCAAATAAGCTTGTCGGCCAATAGCTTCATTTCCAAACGGGCCGAGATGCGTTCGTATAAAATATTGTGAACTGCCTGACAAATAGGAAGTTCTATGGAAAGCGTGCGCTTGATTTCCTGAATACAGGCGCTGGCATAATACCCTTCGGCTACCATGCTCATCTCTATTTGGGCACTTTTGACCGAATACCCTTTCCCAATCATTGTTCCGAAGGTTCGGTTTCGACTGAACTGGGAATACGCAGTTACTAACAAATCGCCAAGGTAAGCGCTATCCTTGATGTCACGTTCTATGGGATGAACGGCATCGACAAAATGCTTGATCTCGCGTATAGCATTGGAAATCAATACAGCTTGAAAATTATCTCCGTATCCCAGGCCATGGCAAATCCCTGAGGCGATGGCCATGATATTCTTTAGAACGGCGGCATATTCTGTTCCGTAGATGTCGTCGGAAGTGATAGTGCGGATGTATCTGCAGGACAATGAAGAGGCCATGGCGCGAGCACGCTCAGGATTCTGGCAGGAGATTGTCAGGTAGCTGAGTTTTTCAAGTGCCACCTCCTCCGCATGGCATGGACCGGTAATCACACCTATTGAATCGAACGAAATACCATAATTGCGGTGCATGAATTCTCCGACGATCAGGTTGTCTTGAGGAACGATGCCTTTGATGGCAGAAAAAACGGTTTTCCCTCTGAAATCATCCGGTGTCAATGAGTGCAAAGCAGACTTTAAAAAGGCAGCAGGAACAGCGAGTATGACCGTTTCAGAGCCCGCCATTGCAGTCGAAAGATCTGATGTGGGCAACACGCGCTCAAGATCGATCTCCACATCACTCAGGTAGTGCGGATTGTGTTGATACTGGTGCATGAAGCCGACTGTTTCCGGATTGCGTACCCACCATTGGATCCGTACCGGAGCCTCTGAAAGGATCTTGACCAGGGCGGTCGCCCAACTTCCTCCTCCTAGAACCGTGATGGTCTGCATGCAGCTAAAATAGACAATGGACCAATGCCAAGGTCTGTTCGACTTTCGTTATAAAAAATGCAATTATTTACCTTTCAAGTATTTACAAAAGCAAAAGGCTGCCTTAAATCGAGGCAGCCTCCCGTGTTCCTTGGGTTGAACCTATTCCTCGATCTTCTTGGTCTCTCCGGAAGAAGAGGTGCCCTTCGAGGCGTCTTTGAATTCCTTGATGCCCTTACCAAGTCCTTTGGCAAGTTCGGGGATGCGCTTGGCACCGAAAAAAAGAAGTAGGACCACGATGATGAGGATGATTTCCGTGCCGCCCATGCCGCCCAGAAATCCGAGGAGTATCGTCAGTACCATGCGATGATTATTTCGACAAAGATAACCGATTTCAGCCTGAGGATGAAAGCATCTGATGAAATGCCTTGGACGAACCTTGCCTTTTCAGTACATTCGTTCTCATGCCGATTCGCGTCGCCGTCTTTGAAGACACTGCCATCTACCTCGAATACCTCTCTACCATTCTGGGTGCCGAGCCCGAAATCATTCTCACCGGAGCATTCCCTGACTGTTCTGAACTTCCGTTAAAAATGGAAACTGCTCGCCCGGAGGTGGTGATCATGGACATTGAAATGCCGGGGATCAACGGCATCGAAGGGTTGAGGCAGATCAAAAGGATAGCTCCTTCCACCCGTGTCATCATGCAGACCTCCCACGATGAAGACGAATTCGTATTCAAAGCGATTTGCGCGGGAGCCTCGGGCTATCTCCTCAAAAACCGTGGTCCTGAGGAAATTGTCCGGTCTGTGCAGGAGGTCTCCGACGGAGGAGCCCCTATGAGTCCGACCATAGCCAGTAAAGTCCTTACACTTTTACAACACCACGCCCCGCATGGTTCGGAAGAGCCGGTGGAATACGGCCTTTCCAAGCGTGAAAAAGAGGTGTTGTCCTGCCTGGTGAAAGGCATGAGCTTCAAAATGATCGCAGATACCTGCTTCATCAGCTATGAAACCGTTCGCTCGCACATGAAGAAGATCTACGAAAAACTTCATGTAGCAAGTAATACCGAGGCTGTGGCCAAAGCCCTGAAGCAAGGATTGGTCTGACCTCTACTTCCTGGCAATCCAGTCTTGTGGGTTCAGCTTGGAAGTGTTCCGCCAGATTTCAAGATGGATTTCACCCGCATTGCCTTCCGAAGCATCTCCTACAGTACCGAGTCGCTGTTTGGTGCTGACCTTGTCACCGGTCTTGACACTAACCGAAGCGAGATTAGAATACACCGACAGGAAATCCCCGTGACGGATGATGACCGCCTTGCCCGCACCGGGAATAGGGAAGACGCTGCTGACCGTCCCTTCGAAGATGGCCCTGGCAGAAGCTCCTTTCACAGCCTGAATGTCTACGCCGTTGTTTTTTACGATAATGCCCTTCAACTCTTTGTGCGGATGCTCGCCGAACAATCCGGTGATGCGTCCCTGCTCGACAGGCCAGGGCAACTGTCCGCGGTTTCCTGAAAAACTTCCTGAGAGACGTGCCGCCTCCGGAGTCAGGGTAAATACGTTGGCGTTAGTCACATTCTTTTTCCCGGAAGCCACCGCTTTCTTTCGGGCAGCATCCATCTCCTTGCGGATCAGGGATTCGATTGCACGGTCCAGTTTATTCTTCGCAGCTTGTTTGTCCGACAGCTCCCTACGCAGCTTCTTTTCGCGCTGCGTGAGGTTCTTCATGAGCTTGTCCTGCTCCTTTCGCTCCTCCTCAAGATTGGTCTTCTGCTTTTGCTCGGCATTGCGTAAACTGGTTTTCTCCTGCTTGTGCTGCTCCAGTTCCTTCACCTTGCCGTTCAACCGTTCCTGAGCGGAAACGATTTCGTCGGCCTGGCGGCGCCGGAAAGCGCCGTACTGCTGGATGTATTTCAGTCGCTTGTAAGCCTGGTTGAAGTCAGCCGCCGCGAACACGAACATCATCTGTTGATAGACATTTCTGTTCTTGTAAGCGTATCGAATCATGGAAGCATACTGTTGCTTGAGTTGCTCGAGATCCATGGTCAATTGATTGATCTCCTTCGATGTGGTCACTATCTCGCCTCCAATGGAGCTTATTTCAGAATTGATGGTCCCGATCAGTGATTCCCGCAAACGGATTTTCTTCTTGAGTTCATTCAATTGCTCGGCCGTAGCGTTCTTGTTCTTCTCTACAAGCTTGAGTTGTTTATTGGTGGCTTCGATCTCCTTGAGCAGGTTCGATTTCTTCAACTCCAGCTCTTTCTTGGTCTGGCCGAAAACGGAATACGGTACCTGGATGAGCAGCAGGAAGAACAGCGTAAAAAACCAATGCCTTTTAACGCATGCGCACATAGTTCGCGGGGATGTTGAAGGGGAATTCCTGGGGTTCGCCGGCTGTCACTTTGCCGAATTCGATGCGGATGATCAATTCTTTCTCGGCCTCTACCCGGGTGGTGGAACGGAACGGGAATGAACCACCGTTAACCTCACGAAAATCGTCATATTCCGTACTAAGGGTCTTGTCGATCTTCTGATCCTCCACGGTCATCTTCAGAATCCGGAACGATGAGGGATGGATGCTGATGTCCTGGATGACCGGCTTGTTCGGGTCCCGTTCTTCGAGCGACCGCTTGAGTTTTTTCTTGTTCAGCGAGCTGAGTACGTAATACTTGTCTTCCAGATAAACGGAGTTGAATCGGTTTTCGTTTTTCTTGTAAGCAAAGAAATTACCGTAAACAAGGGCTTGCACGGCTTCAAAATTGACCTTGAGTTGCAAGAGGCGGCTGATGGATTCGAAGCTGCCGGCCTGGTACCTGCCTTGCAAGCGGTTCAAAAACTTGACCGAGTCGGGAGTGATCATGACCCTGGCGACCTCAATGCCCAGCAGCGGTGAAATTGAGATCCAGATCAGGCTATCGCGGCGACCGCGCAGGGAGATGTTGAAGGTGGTTTCACTGCCATCCTGAACAGTGCTGACCGAAGCCTTGGCGTTGATCCAATCGGATTTGAAAGCAGCGGAATCAAGCCGGTCCAGCAACTCCTGGACAGAACGGTCTTGCAAAGGCTTCAGTTCACCGGCTCCGGTTTCAACAATCGGCTTTCGCGACCTGCATGAAGTGGTTCCAGCTAGCAGGAGCAGTGCCAGGAATATCCGCAGGTGGAATGTGTTACTCATAGAGTTTTTTATCCGCGATTTTCTTTTCCAAGTTATCGGAATGGTCCCCTTTCTCTTTCGCTTTCCTCCAATACCCCACTGCTTCATCCACCTGTCCGAGCCTGAAAAGCACATCACCGTAGTGCTCAAGGATGGTGCCGTTTTGGGCTCCGCCCGATGCCATGGCTTTTTCCAACCAGGTTCGCGCATCATTGTATTTGCCTTGGACATACAGGATCCAGGCATAGGTATCTTGGAAACTGGGGTTGTCCGGACTCAACTCATTAGACCGTAATGACATTTTTGCCGCAAGCTCCAGCTGGTCTTTGCGCAGAGACAGGTAATACGACCAATTGTTCAATACGAATTCATTGTCCTTGTCGATGTTGAGGGCCTTCTGGTAGTACTTGTCGCAGTCTTCGTAGCGGCCCAGCTTGTCGTACACTTCGCCAAGACTGGAGTAAAATTCGATGAGCTGCTGATCATTATCGACCACCAGCTTGCTACCGCTAAGCAGCCTTGAAGCCGCCGTTTCGTACTCCTTGGTCTGGATCATGGCAATGCCTGCGAACAGGTACAGAACCGATTGGTCCGGGAAAAGACCCAATGCTTCTTCCGCCTCGAGTCGCATGGCTGTAAAGTCCCTCAGTTCAGACTCGATGAGCAGAAGCTGCTGCCAAGCTTGGAGGTTGCGTTTGTCAATTGCAAGTCCGGCACGGTATTTCTCACGGGCTTCGGCATACTGCTTATTCAGTGCCAGAAGATCTGCCCTGACCGTCTGAGGTACGGCCTCTCTGGGATGAGTTTCGCTTAAAATCGAAGACAATTCCATGGCCTGTTCCATCATCTCGGCGCTGGACTCCACCAAGGGAAAGTAGCTGGTCAAAATCCTCACTTTCAACTCGCTGCTGAGTTGAGGGGACGCGAATGCCTTTTTGAGCTGGGCGAAAGATTCGCTTTGTTTTCCTTCGGTACGGTATTGCTCAGCCAGAGCCAGAAACACATTGGGGCTTTCGGGGTCGATGGCCTGCATCCTCCGGATGACCTGCATGGCTTTCTCCGGCTGATTGTTCACCTGCCACATCTCCACCAACATGGAGTGGTAGTCGAG
This sequence comes from Bacteroidia bacterium, assembly GCA_032111385.1. Taxonomy (GTDB): domain Bacteria; phylum Bacteroidota; class Bacteroidia; order AKYH767-A; family OLB10; genus JAJTFW01. The sequence continues at coordinate 1,881 of JAULUX010000194.1, read as the reverse complement.
GTTGTTGGGCTCGGCAGCAATGAGTTTCTCGAGTTCGGCCGCAGCAAGATCCACCTTGCCCATTTTCAGGTAGAGTCTTTGCTTCTGTTGGCTCATCTCCTGGTTGACCCCGATGAATTGTTCGATGCGGTCATACACTTTGATCGCATCCGACAACTTTCCCTGCATGAGTAATCCGTCGGCCTCGCTGAACAGGTATTCGACCTTGCCCGGTGAATTTTTATACAACTCACGGTAAATGGCGACCGCCTCATCGTACTTGCCTAACCGCTCGTAGGTGTCGGCCAGCAATAAATGGTACCATTCGTTTTCAGGGTCGAGTTCGACGGCCTTCTTGGAGAAATAGAGTGCATCGCCCAGCTTCCCTTTGCTATTGTAGATGGAAGCCAATTCATACATGGCCGCGTGGTTGGAAGGATCGATGCGCAGGCATTGAGCGAATTGTTCCGCGGCCCGCTGGTCGTTGCCGCTCGCCTTCTCCTTCTGTCCATCGAAAAAAGCATACACCGCCTTGACGCGGTCTTGCTCAGACAACTCGCCCCCCCCATCTTTCTTCTTCTTTTTCTGTGCATACACGGCAGAACCGGTGGCCAGGAACAGAGCCATCAGTACCGTGAATATGCGGGTGAGGGGGATTCTTTTCTTCATGCGTGCGTGCTGTAATCGCCCAGGCTGAGTTCCTGCAAGCGGCCCTTGACATGGGCATGGCTTCCGATCAGGGAATTGTCGATACCGGCATCACGCAATTGGGCATGATCGCGGACTATACTGTTGCGCACCCTGGTGTTCCGGATAGTAGCATGGTCACCCACCGCCACGTGAGGTCCAACTACCGACCCTTCGATCACGACGCCATCACCAATGAGGCAAGGTGGCAGAATGATGCTGTCTATCACCTTGGCTGTCGAGGCGATGTGATTATCGGGGTATTTCATTTCCAGTACCCTGGCATTGGTCTGTACCGTAGCATCTTTGTTTCCGCAGTCGAGCCACTCGTCTACGCGTCCGGCCATCAGCCTTTTGCCCTTAGCTTTCATATTCTCCAGGGCATTGGTCAGCTGGAATTCGCCCTTCTCGCGGATGTTGTTGTCGATCAGGTAGCGCAATTCCTGCTTGAGTCCCTCCCCGTCGAGCAAATAGTAAATCCCGATGATGGCCAGGTCGGAAACGAACTCCTTTGGTTTCTCTACAAAATCGGTGATGACCCCGTCGGCTCCGGTCTTGACCACGCCGAACTGGGTGGGATCGTCGATTTGTTTGACCCAAATGACACCGTCGGCTGACGGATCCACCGTGAAGTCGGCCCGAAAAAGGGTGTCGGCAAAAGCGACGACCACAGGACCTTGCAACGCGCTTTCGGCGCAAAGGATGGCATGAGCAGTGCCAAGAGGCTCGTCCTGATAATGAATGGTTCCTTTCGCTCCAAGGGAAGATGCGATGCCCAGTAATTGCTTTTCCGCCTCTTCCCCGAAACGCCCAATGACAAAAGCGATCTCCTCCACCTGCTCTTTGCACATCTGAAGGATATCCTCGACCAGATGCTGCACAATGGGTTTACCCGCTACGGGAATCAGGGGTTTGGGGGTGGTGAGGGTATGAGGCCGCATGCGTTTGCCCATGCCGGCCATTGGTACGATGATGCGCATTGCTGTGATTGAGGAATGGGTTGGAAATGGATGAACTGCCTGGGAAGGACGACGCGTTTAACGGCCGGTTGAGCCGAATCCACCTTCGCCCCGCTCGGACTCGGCCAAGATCCCCGCTTCGTCCCAGCTGATCCGCTCATGCCTGGCGATGACCAATTGGGCGATGCGTTCTCCGTTGTTGATTCCGAAGGATTGTTCACCGTGATTGATGAGGATGACCTTGATTTCACCCCGG
>JAULUX010000193.1:0-4296 GCA_032111385.1 Bacteroidia bacterium | reverse complement strand
ATCTTTGTCGAATGCAAGGTTTAGTGCTGAAGTCGACCGGTTCATGGTTGCAGGTGGAAATACCCGACGGCCGGGTCATCGCCAGCCGTGTAAGGGGAAACCTTCGGCTCCGTGAAATCAGCAGCACCAACCCGGTGGCAGTGGGTGACCGTGTGGAAATCGAGATCGGCTCGGACGGCACGGGCATGATCATCGAACTGATGGACCGGTCGAATTACATCGTCCGCAAGTCGGTGAAGCTTTCCAAGCAAACCCAAATCCTGGCGGCCAACATCGACCGCGCCTGGCTGGTGGCTACCCCGGCCCTGCCACGCACTTCCATGGGCTTCATCGACCGATTCATCGCAGCAGCGGAGTCTTTTCGCATTCCGGCAGGATTGATCCTCAACAAAACCGACATCTTCAAGGGAGACCTTGCAGGTGAACTCCAAGCCTACCTCGACATCTATCCGCCTTTGGGATATCCATGCATCTGTACCTCCACGGTAACGGGCGAAGGCATTGACGACCTTCGCTCAATCATCAGCGGGAAGGTCAACCTGCTTTCCGGACATTCCGGTGTAGGCAAATCCAGCCTGGTCAACATCCTCGAACCCGGACTCAGCCTGAAAACCGGTGATATTAGCATTCAACATCTCAAAGGCAAGCATACCACCACCTTCGCCGAGATGCATAAGCTGCGTTCGGGCGGTTACATCATCGACACCCCCGGCATAAGGGAGTTTGTGAACATCGATTTCGAACCTTCAGAAATCGGCCACTTCTTCATCGAAATCCGTAATCTGATGCAAGACTGCAAATTCAACAACTGCCTGCATGATCTGGAAAAAGACTGCGCGGTGAAATCGGCCGTGGAAGATGGAAAAATCCACCCTAGCCGATACCACAGTTACCTGAGCATGCTGCACCAGGAAGACATCTACCGCTGAAGAAATCAGCCAAAACCATCAACATGCGCGTCGTCATCCAACGCAGTTCAACGTCATCCGTTCTGATCAACGGACTCGAAAAACGTCCATGCGGACCCGGGATGGTTATTTTACTCGGTATCGAAGAGCCGGACAACCGGGAAGATATCAGCTGGTTGTGTTCAAAAATCACTAACCTCCGCATCTTCCCGGATGAAAACGGGGTCATGAACCGCAGTATACTGGAGACCGGCGGGGACATCCTTCTCGTCAGCCAGTTCACCCTGTTCGCTTCTACCAAAAAAGGTAATCGGCCGTCTTACATCCGCGCAGCCCGACCTGAGACAGCCATTCCGCTTTACACCCAATTTATCGACGAGCTACAGAAATCGCTCGGCAAATCAGTCATTACCGGAGAATTCGGAGCCGATATGCAGGTGGAACTGATCAACGACGGACCTGTCACCATCCTCATTGATTCAAAAACCAGGGAATAATCGAATCAGACCGACCGGCGCCTTTGTCCGAAAACCAAGCCAATCTTTAAACCATGACCATTCAAGAAGCCCAGCAAACCGTTGACGCCTGGATAAAAAAGCACGGGGTCCGTTACTTCAACGAGCTCACCAACATGGCCTTGCTCACCGAAGAAGTGGGGGAACTGGCCCGCCTTGTTGCAAGAAAATACGGTGAGCAATCGTTCAAAGGGGATGAAGCCGGGCGCGATCCCGGTGATGAAATGGCCGACATTCTCTTTGTGCTGATCTGCCTCGCCAATCAAACGGGAGTCGATCTGGAAAAAGCGCTGGAAAAGAACCTTATCAAGAAAACCGATCGGGATTCCGACAGGCACATCCGGAACGAAAAACTCCATTAACCCCTCTTTGTTAAAATTCCCGCAAGCGGATGCCTGAACAAGCACATTCGCCTATCTTTGTTTCGGACTTTGGCTCCATTGAATGATTGCTGACCTATTACTCACTGCACTTCTCGTTTTTCTGAACGGTTTTTTCGTAGCTGCGGAATTCGCCATCGTCAAGGTGCGCCAGTCCCAGGTCGAACTCAAAGCCAACCAGGGTAATCCTGTCGCCAAGATCTCTCGGCACATCCTGAACAACATGGACGGCTATCTGAGCGCCTGCCAGTTGGGAATCACACTGGCCAGTCTGGCACTCGGTTGGATCGGAGAACCGGTCGTAGCCAAGATGGTGGGTAGTGCCACTGCCTACTTCGGCATGGAACTCAGTGAAGAGAGCCTCCATCAGATTTCCATCGTCATCGCCTTCACCCTCATCACCGTTCTCCACATCGTGCTGGGCGAGCAGGTACCGAAAACGGCCGCCATCCGCAAACCACTGGCATACACCATGTATCTGTCCGTGCCTCTGCGCGGCTTCTATCTTGTATTCTCTCCATTCATCTGGGTTCTCAACGGGTTGTCGAACGGCGTATTGCGGTTGATGGGTCTACAGGCTAAAAATGAAGATTCGGACATACATAGCGAAGAAGAGATCCGCATGCTGCTGACCGAATCGGAGGAAGGTGGTGCGATCAAGCCCTCGGAGCACGAACTCATCCAAAACGTGTTTGAGTTCGACGACCGTGTCGTGCGGCAGATCCTGATCCCCCGCAACAAGGTGTCGGCCATCGATGTCGAATCGACGAGAGAGGAAGTGGTCCGGCAAGTCATCGACGAAGGCTACTCCCGAATGCCGGTATACCAGGACTCGCTCGACAACGTGGTGGGTGTGATCTACACTAAGGATCTGATCAAGGCCCTGCATGAAAAGAACTTCAAAGGCGTCAACGACCTGATCCGGCCGGCTTACTTCATCCCGATGAACAAGCGCATCAACGATCTGTTGCGTGAGTTCCAGACCCAGCACATCCAGATGGCTATCGTCACCAATGAGTTCGGCGGGACGGCGGGTATAGTCACCATGGAGGACATCATCGAAGAGCTGGTCGGAGAGATCCAGGATGAATACGATGACGAAAAACCTCCGGTCGAAAAAAAGAGCGAAACGGAGTATATCGTCAACGCCTCCGCCTCTATCGGCGATGCCAACGACCACCTTCCAATCTCCCTTCCCGAAAATCCCAATTACGACACAGTGTCGGGGTTACTCAACACCATTTACGGTCGTATTCCGGCGGTCAATGAAAAGCGACAGTTCGGTGGCTATGAATTCACCGTCATCAAGCGTTTCAAGCACAGCGTGGACACGGTGAAAATGACCGTACTGAATCCGGAGCAGGTTACTGAATAGCTCCTTCTTTTCTGACAGGAGCAGTCATTGAATCAACGCGTGCAGACTGCCGTTGCACTTTGTCCGTCCGTCATATAAGTCATGTTGATTTTCTCATTACCACCCTGGCTGGAATACGTTCCCGAGCCTTGGACGGGAATGTTGGTCACACCGATCTGCTGAGAAGGGATCGTGATGGTGCTGCCGCTGACAATTCCAAGGGCGACAGCACTGTTCCCATAACCCGAGAAGTTGGATATCCGCACGGAATCACTGATACCATACGAGGTAATGAAAATGGTGAAGGTGGTGGGCGCTGCACTTCCGATGGTCTCCTTGCAGATCCAGGCATTCAGGAATTTCTCTCGGGGATCCGCTTCCGGATCATCAAAATCTTCATCGGCACAGCCTGTAAAGATGAACATTCCCAGGACCGAAGCCCACATGACCAAAGCATTACTTCTCATACGGTAAAGGTAATACCGGACCTTTCCAATCACCAAAAAGCAATTCACATTCCGCCATTATCCGGTTCAAAAAATAGTAGTTATCGTTCGGGGTGAAGCCGTAGACGCTTGCTACCTTTGTTGAACATGAAACAATACCATGACCTGCTCCGACACGTTCTTGAAAAAGGAGTGAGGAAAGAAGACCGTACAGGAACAGGCACCATCAGTTTGTTTGGATATCAACTCCGTTGCAGACTTTCCGAAGGGTTTCCTTTGCTGACCACCAAGAAACTGCACACCCGATCCATCATACACGAATTGCTGTGGTTCCTGAAGGGCGAGACCAATGTCCGTTACCTGCATGAAAATGGAGTCAGCATCTGGGATGAATGGGCCGATGCGGAAGGAAACCTTGGGCCTGTATACGGCAAGCAATGGCGCTCCTGGCCGACTTCCGATGGAAAAACCATCGACCAGATCGTGCAAGTGCTTCACCAAATAAAAAACAACCCCGACTCCCGCCGTATGATCGTGAGTGCCTGGAACGTGGGAGAATTATCGCAAATGGCACTCCCCCCCTGCCATCTGCTGTTCCAATTCTACGTGGCCGACGGGAAGCTGAGTTGTCAGCTTTACCAAAGAAGCGCAGACCTTTTTCTGGGCGTTCCTTTCAACATCGCCAGTTATGCC
>JAULUX010000192.1:0-2295 GCA_032111385.1 Bacteroidia bacterium | reverse complement strand
AAACTTCCAGGTGATGAAGACGCCATCATCACCGATACCAAAAAGGTTGTGAATACGCTGAATTCGCTGTGTATCGAAATGGATAACCGGTACGAACTGCTGAAAGACGCCCAGGTCCGGAACATCAAAGAATACAATGCACGATTTGTTGCCAGGAGGCTGAACCCCAACAATGGCCACCGGTTCCTTCCTTACATCGTTTTGGTCGTTGATGAGTTCGCCGATCTGATCATGACAGCCGGCAAAGAGGTAGAAACACCCATTGCCCGTTTGGCTCAACTTGCCCGCGCTATCGGGATCCACCTGATCATCGCCACTCAGCGTCCCTCTGTCAACATCATCACCGGAACAATCAAGGCCAATTTCCCTGCGCGTCTTGCCTTCCGGGTCACTTCGAAAATCGATTCCAGGACCATCCTCGATACCGGAGGCGCGGATCAATTGATCGGCCGGGGCGATATGCTCCTTTCGACGGGTTCGGATCTGGTACGCGTTCAATGCGCCTTCGTGGACACACCCGAGGTGGAAGCTATCACCTCCTTTATCGGTAACCAACGCGCTTATCCAAATGCTTATCTGTTGCCCGAATATGTGGGTGAAGGTGAATCGGGCGGCGGAGCTTCTGACATGGGAGCTGACGACCTCGACCCCCTCTTTGAAGAAGCTGCTCACATGGTTGTCCAATACCAGCAGGGCTCCGCATCCTTGTTGCAGCGGCGTTTAAAATTGGGCTACAACAGGGCCGGTCGTCTGATCGATCAGCTTGAGGCTGCCGGAGTGATCGGCCCCTTCGAAGGCAGTAAGGCGCGTGAGGTCCGATGCAAGGACATGGCCGGTTTGGAACAATTATTGAAAGGCATGAAGTCCACCATCTGACCCTATTCCGATGACAGTCTCTGTATCTTTATCCGATTATTCAACCCCGACCACTTCCCATTCTCCTATGAAATTCCTTGTTGCCGTCATCATCTGCCTCCTGTCTTACGGACCAGAGTCCTTGGCCCAGAAGGATCCAAAGTCCTCCGAGATCCTCAAATCGGTCAGCGCGAAATACAAATCCTATTCAACCATAAAGGCCTCCTTTTCACTCAATCGCCTGGATCAGAAAACCCGGAAAAACGAGAAGTTCGAAGGAGCCATCACCCTGAGTGGTTCCAAATACACCTTCAGCTTGGCTGACCAACAGGTCATTTGCGACGGAAAAACCAACTGGACCTACTTGAAGGAAGCCAATGAAGTTCAGGTGAGCGACCAGGTATCCACAGAAGGTTCAATCACACCGAGCAACATATTCACTTTGTATGAAAAGGGATTCAAAACAAAATTCCTGGGCGAGCAAGTTCAAGCAGGAACCGCTTCTCAAATGATCGAACTGACCCCTGAAGACAATAAAAAAGCATTTTTCAAGATTGTGCTCACCATAGACAAGAATGGAAAATACGTGAAGGAGGCCAAGATCTTTGAAAAAAGCGGAGCCATCACGACTTACTCTATCCTCAAGTTCACTCCGAATGTGACTCTCCCGTCAGATCATTTCTCTTTTAACAAAGACAAGTATCCCGGCGCTGAGATCGTCGACCTGAGGTGATTCCGGTCTACCGATTATCGAATCGGTCGTTTTTACGAGTAAGTTTCAGATCCTGCAGCACGGACGATTTCACATTGATCTGAAAGAAGAAATTCTGCTGGAAACCGAATGGAACCCAATTCAGGCTCATCTCCCAGCAATGCAGATCCCTGTAAATCCCCAAAGAGGTGTAACTGATCTCATTCGCTTTAAAATCATACCCTGAATTGTAGGAGACTTTCCAGGACGGGGTCAGTTGCAGGTCACCGTTAAAACTCAGGGTTTGATTGATCTGTCCCGATTGATTAGGGATACTTTGGTAAAACAGGTTGTAAGCCACATTCAGACTGAAAGGCACATTGTAATCCATGTATTCATCCACCCTGCTCATGACCTGTTTCTCCAGTTCAGTGGCTTCAGCTTTTTTCTGTTCCTTATTGGATTTTTTAACAATGGCGAAATTCACAGAGGCGTTCCCGTTGGTAAGGCGTGCCAATCGTCCGTTCTCTTCCCATTCGCTACGGTTGATCCGCACTCCGTCGTCCCCGATTGTATAAGGATCAAACGTGGCGAACATGTTCAACGATACCTTTTCAAGGATGGTGGCCCTGGCGGTTAGCCCAATCGGAGCCCAGTTGAGTGAATCTGCGGCTAAGTTGTAATTTGTATTCAATGCTAGGCTTTCCAGAATCTTGACTTTCTTCTCCACATCCACCGAATCAGTCTTC
>JAULUX010000191.1:0-2975 GCA_032111385.1 Bacteroidia bacterium | reverse complement strand
TCAGTTTTTATTGAATCCCGGTCGAAGATGACTGACACAAAACTGTCTTTTTCATCGTCGACCATGAGGATCTTGCTTTTACCGATTTTCATAACAACCGTATCCTCCATGTTGCCGTTGATGCCCGGGCCGTATTTCCCGACTCCGGTGATCCTTGCATCTACAATCGGGGGTTTTTCCTTGTAGTAAAAGGAACCCGAACCTGCTATATCAAGATACAGCTCCTGCTTGACGTCTCCGTAGATTTTTCCTGTACCGGATATGCTGGCTGAGGCCTTTTCCATTTTCAGTCCGGACCCGTCTATCTTTCCGGATCCACTGATTGAAAAGCGCGTATCATCGGCATATCCCGAAAGGGTCAGTTTTCCACTGCCGCTGATGTTCACCTTCAAGACATCTGTGTCCAGGATCATGTCTGCTTTTCCGGAGCCGGAAATATCGATGTCCATCTCAGGCACATGAATGGTGTCGGTGGTCACAAGTTTACCAACACCCCTTACCGATAGTTCTTTAAGCTGCGGCATGCGGATGTCGACACGGCATGTCATACACTCGATATGCAATGTTTTACCCTTCACCTTCAGGTCTGAAGGATCAAAAACACCTGACTCAAGCACGACAGCCTGAACCGTATCCATGTGCAACTGCACAGTGGCGTTGTCGTCGATGAGTATTTTATCGAAAGGCGGCAGATCGATGCGTTGAGCCTTGGTTGGAGCAAAGTGCACTGCAAGAGCTAATACCAATACGTATCGGATGATTTTCATAGGTTGGTTTTTTTCAAGTGATCGGATTCAAAGGAATGAATGGTTAATCGTATTGCCGGAAACGGGTACGTGAACCGTTGGTTATCTCATATGCTGCCAGTTCGCCTGTGAGCGGATTGAAGAATGTACGGACCCTCACCCTGTGGCCTGTAATCCGCTCCACCGACCTGGCTGCAAAAAGTGCGAAGCGGCTGCCCAATGGAAGCTGGTCCATCGAAGGACTTACGATATGTATCACCGGATCAGAGTCAGCAGTTTCAATGGAAGCAAGCTGCTCAACTGTTTTGATCTCTTTTTCCACGGAAAAAGCACTGTCGCTGTTCTCGTGTACAAATTCATGTGATCGGTCCGGTAAGGTGGAAATTGAACTATCAGACACCGTATGTGATTTCTGCACCCTTCGACCGTCAGTCAAGGCAAGGGCGGAAGGTTCGGGGTTCCCTGCAGAATCGTTCAGGTGGTGTACAGTATCGCGCGGCATTGAAGCGATCGCAATGTCAGGAATACCACTGTTCGCGTCAGCGACAGAATAAAGAACCCGAGACGTTGTACGCATCGGTTCTTCACCCACTTGCTTTCTTTTGCTTTCTATCGGAACGGCCTTAGGCTGCTGCTCAGCTTTAATTTTATCGGAATCGACCCGGACGGTTGTCATGTATCGGGGGTCTGTTTGTCCATCACGGATTTCAGCCGTTTGACCGGTACTGTTGTGACCATGATCGGAATTCAAATCAAACAGGCGGATCAGCATAGTGATGGTACCAGCAATGACTATTGGCACCGCAGCATACTGCATCCATGTGCGGATGGAAATGCGGCGTACCTCAGCATTTCTAAGCAGTAGGACCTTGCCTTCGAATGTTTCGGTCATATCCGGTTCCAGTTTGGTCAACTGGAACAGACGGCGCTTGGCTTGAAGGACGGAATCGTTCAAGAGGAAAGAAATTAATCCGTCCTTTTCGGCATCCCGGAGATCGCCTTCCATTTCAGCAATCAGCCAATGGTCGATGTTTTCCGTAGTAACGGTATCGTACTTCCGCAATTCATCCTTGAATGGATAGCATTCGATCTGTTCGGAATCCGCATCAAGGTCGGCAGGGACATACTCATCGAAGCGTTCCCTCAACTCAGGATGACACTGCAGGAAATCAAGGAGGATACGGGCCTGACGCTCGTCGAGCCTTCCCTCGTGGTAATCCAAAAACCAGCTTTCGCAATTGAGCAGATCGATCTTCATGAGCACCTCCCGACCATCAGATGACATTCTCCAGTTTGCCAATGTATTGTTTCAGTGTCATCCGGGCACGGTATATGTACACCTTGACCTGTGATGCATTCAGGGAAGTGATCTCTCCGATCTCCTCGTAACTGTAGCCTTCGTAATCCCGTAGCAGCAGTACGCTTCTCTGCACTTCCGGCAAGCGCTGAAGAGCCTCACGCAGGATCTCACGCAAACCGGCATATCCACCCGGTTCATGGATGATCTGCTGCTCATCCACCTCATTCCATTCCCCGAATCTCTTTTCCCTTTTGAGCCTGTCCAGCATGCCGTGGTATGCAGTAGTGAACAACCAGGATTTCGATTTCGTGCAGGTGATGTTATCCTTGTTGATCCACATTTTTTCAAAACTATCCTGGACGATATCGCGCGCAAGTTCCTTGTCGCGCACATTGTGCAGGACAAAGCGGTATACACCATCCGCATGACGGTCCACACAAGTGTTGTATTCAGCAATCGTCAAAAGAGAACTGTTTTAGCGGTTAGTACACCATCTTCCCCAGTACCGATAAGAGGTTCATGAAGGGTAAAAAGTTACAGCTTGGATTTATTTTCTGTGAACACTATGTTTTTCAATTGATTAAAAACAGTTCACGTATGGGATTCTCCCGCCTGCATGTGTGGCAACCGCTTATTCATGGCCTTCATCCAAAGCGGAGGGACCAGAGCCATGAGCATGCTACCGGGGTAGCCGGTCGGCAACTGAGGACTTTCGTCGAGATGCCGCAGGATCTGGTATTTGCGAGAAGCCAGGTAGTGATGGTCGCTGTGGCGGGTCAGTTCAAACAGCATGATGCGACCAAGGCAATGGTCGCTGTTCCAGCTGTGCCGGGGCTTCACGCGTTCGTAGCTGCCATCGTTCAACTCCCGTCTGAGCAAACCGTAGTGTTCGATGTAATTGATGATTTCAAGCAGCAAAACACCGGTGA